>JBCCZW010000006.1:0-20834 GCA_039186805.1 Verrucomicrobiota bacterium | reverse complement strand
TCATTTATTAGTTTTAAGCAATTATCTATTTTATTTTGTACGGTTTCTGGTCTTTCTTTGAGGAGGACGACTCCTGAGGCGTTGAGTAGGCAGCCGGCGTCGTTGCGCGTGAAGGCGAGTTCGATGGCGGCGTCGGGGCGGCCTTTTTTGAGGCGGAGGGTGTAGTAGTGATTGGCAAGGCCTACGTCGAGGTCACCGCTGGCGACGGCCATCACGACATTGAGTTCGCCGGCGAAGGAGCGGGCCTTGGCTTTCATGGCTTTGAGCCACTTTTCGGTCGCGATTTCCCCTTCGGTGAGACGGAGCGCGGTGACGAAGGACTGAAAAGCGGCGTAGGCGGGGGCCCAGCCGATTTTTAGGCCGCTATCGGGCAGGTCGAGAATCGACTTCGGGATGGCGGCACGGTCAAGGCGTTCTGTATTGAAAGGAAGGGTACGGATGCGTCCAGATATGGGCGCCCAGGCGTCTCTGCGAAATTCGGGCTTCAGGAGTTGGCGAATGCTCTCGGGGAGTTTTTGAGCCCCGGCGTCGTTGACGACTCGGCCGATGGAGCCGCTATCGATCGCCCAAAATACATCGGCGCGACGTACTCCGGCTCCTGCTTCGGCGACGATGGTATTGGCGAGAGCGGAGGAGGGTCCTCGGCGGATTTTAAGATCTAGGTCGGGGTTCTTGCCTTCGATCGCTTTGAGAATCTCTTCGTAAAGACCGCCTTCTCCGCGGCCAAGGTAGAGAGTAAGGGAGCCTTTGATTTTCGGGAGATCGTCGACGGATTCAGCCGCAAGAGGATTGGCCGCGGCGGAAGCCAGAATGCGGCTAGGTCCGAGGAGCCCTGCGGCGGCGAGCATTTTTAAGTAGGCGCGACGATCCATTTCTCAGATGGGTAGGCAGGTCTTTTCCGAATGAGCCAGCTGGGCGGTTCGGCGATCTTTCGGATTCTTGGTTTGCCGGGTTAGCGGCCCGGCCAACAGTTTTGTTTGGTCCGCAGCTGAATTAAAATACTGAGGAGCGACTGGCGGCTTTTTCCTCAAGGAGCGTTTTGGCTTTGAGGAGTTTTTCAGTCATTTCTTGGACCTTCGCTTTTGCTTCTTCAATGGCTCCGTCCTTCTTGAAGATGAGAGGAAGGCCCGCATTGAAGTCGAGTTCTAGGGCGGTGACGAGATCGGCATCGCTTTCGATGAGGTCGCCCTCGAGGTGTTCGAAGATATCCATGTAGGCGTTGAAGACTAACTTACCAGCATCGTCCGCGTGGCCTTCTGCGTATTCTTCTACGGCGTGTTCGAGCGCTTCGAGGATGGCTTCGACTGGCTTTTCATTGGGATCAATATCGCTGTGGTGGTGATCGTGGGCCCCGAGCGCGGGAATGACATCGTCTTCCGCCTTCGTGGTCTGAGCGAGAACGCGGAGACCGCCGAGACCTTGCCAGAGCGCTGCTTTGGTTTGTTCGGCCGCTTTTCTCATGTCTTGGACGGGTCCCTTCTTATCGGCGACTTCCTTCATGCTGTAGAAACCGACCCAGACAGGAGGGTAGAGGTAAGGCGCCTTGGTCTCTACGACTCCGTGGAATCCGATCTCTTCCCACAGATCGATCCAGTCTTTGGACGCTTGCTCGATGGATTCGCCTTTACGGTAGACGTTGACGATCTTGTCGGTGGCGACCCCCATCTTGACGAGTTCAGCGTCAAAGCGATCTAGGTTTTCGCGGAATGCCGCAACTAATTCGAAGTCGATTTCGCCATTGCCCTGGACAGCGACAGGTAGAGCGGTAGCGAACGCTCCAAGGAGCATTGCGGCAATGTAATTACGTAGGCGGGATAGGCCTTTTGCTTGAGTTGCGTTCAGTAGATTATTCATGGGAATTGAGTCCTGTTTAAGCCGTTTTGGCGTTTGATCGCCGAGATTGAAAGACAGGAAGTAGTCGTTGCGTTTGGTTTGCGGGCATTTTGCCTAAACCGCCAGCGATTTTAGGCTCATGGCGTGGGTCGGTCTACCCCCAGACGGATAAATTATGCTCCTAGAGGGATTATTTTGCGGTTTCGGATTCGCTATAGTTCTTAGCGTTTAGCTCTGAGCTTACGAATTGGGAACGATTTTTACGATGCCAGTCCCTTCGACGCCTACGTAGAGGTAGCCATCGGGTCCTTGGCGGACACTGCGGACACGGCCGAGGTTTTCCAATATCTTCTCTCGGGCGACCACTTGATCGTTTTCGATGATGAGACGTTCGAGGTAGGCGGATTTCAAAGCGCCTACCATCAAGCTGCCTTTCCATTCGGGGTAGACGTCCGAGGTGACGAATGCCATGCCGCTGGGAGCGATCGAAGGGACCCAGAAGAAGTAGGGCGGCTCCATTCCGGGAGCGGAAGTTTTGTCTGTGAAGGATGTGCCGTTGTAGTTGATGCCGTAGGAGGCTACGGGCCAGCCGTAGTTTCCGCCTTTTTGGACGATATTGATTTCGTCTCCCCCTCGAGGTCCGTGCTCGTGAACCCAGATGGCGCCGGTTTCGGGATGCTTGGCCATGCCCTGAGGGTTGCGGTGTCCGTAGCTGTAGATGGCGGCTTTCGCTCGTTTCGTATCCACAAAAGGATTATCTTTGGGGATGCGTCCGTCTTCATGGATGCGGTATATCTTCCCGCCGTCTCTTTTGATATCTTGCGGATTGCTGTCGCGATCTCCTCTATCTCCGATGGCAAAGTAGAGGTAGCCCTGATCGTCGAACTCAATTCGAGAGCCGAAGTGTCGGCCGACTTTGGTATCAGGCGATCCTTTGTATAGTACCTTTTTGCTGACGAGTTTGTCTCCGTCGAGTTTCGCCCGCATGATTGCGGTGTTGCCCTCTTGGCTTTTTCCTTTAGGCGAGCTGTAGGCGAGGTACAGCCATCCGTTGGTTTCGTATTGAGGATGGAGCTCGATATCCATCAAGCCGCCTTGTCCGCGAACTAGTATTTTCGGGAGGCCTTCGATTTTGGTGTTCGCCCCATCCTTAGATCGCACCAAATCTCCTACGCGATCTGCGACGAGGATACTTCCGTCTGGCAGGAAAGCCATTCCCCATGGTATTGCGATGTCGGATACCACGACTTCATGAGTGTAATTTTTTGTTTCTGGAGAAACCGCTTTGATTTCGGTTTCGATCTGTTCGGCGCAGGCGGAAAATCCAGTAAGCGAGAGAATAAATATGAAGGCGCGATTTTTCATGGGATGGAAGACTGCCTCTAGATTAAGGAATTTGAGAAAGGCCTAGGTTTGCGAGGGCTCGACTACGTTCTTCAACGTTGGAGCGTTCTTTTTGACCGCATGGATTGAGCATGAAGAAGGTATGCGATTAAAAAGCGCCCAAGTCCTTCTGGCTTGAGCGTCGATTTTGCTTTGCTCGGGCGCCAGTCTTTGACTTCGCAACGCAAGCCAGCTTCCTGGAGTTGCGCGCTACAGTTTTACCGAACGGGCTTTGTGGCCGACTTTCGCCTTCTTCGAGACGACTTTATCGGGACTGTCCTTGCCGGCTTTGACGATGAAGGTCTTTCCTTTCGGCGCGCCGGGATTGAAGGTTTTTCCATTGGCTCGAACGGTGTAGAGAATCTCCTTGGTGGAGGCATCGATTAGTTGGACGACTGGATCTTCGACGTTGAAGCTAATTTGCCCAAGCTTGCCCCAGGAGGGCGGATTGTAGTTGTCGAATTGAGACACGGTCAGGGGCCACCCTGGATATTGCTTGGCGCTCGCATCGGTAATATCGACATTCCGTGGCCAGCATTCCATGGTGATTTCGCGATTTTTCGTATTCAGACGAACGATACCCCAGCCGGCAGACCTGGTGTTGAGAACGTTTCCAGCGGGTTCTTTCTCGGGATTCGCCGCGGCGAAGTTGGTGACCTTGTTGTTGAAGCCGTCGAAGTGGTCGCCGGTGTAGTCGGGGGCGCCGGGCTCGCGGTTGGCGCCGGGCTCGAGGGGATCCCACCAGCGCAAGTACAAGTTGGCGATCGAGGGAACGCAGAACGACCAGATGGCGTCGCGATGCTCGTCGATGCCGTGCTGGAAAATGGTGGCTAGATGCTGGTCGCCTGCGTAGTGGAATGCATAGCCTTTGCGGAGCGCGCGAAGCGCGTTGTTGCGTCCGGTTTGAGGCCAGCCGTTGGAGTCCATGTCCGCATGGAGGCGACCGTTTGCGTTTCCATGCACATGCGCTCCGCCAGCGAAGATGGTGGCGGACATGGCGACCTTCATTTCCGCTTGGCTCCAGTCTTGGGCCCATTTGTCGAGGAAGGCGAGTTGGCGTTCGCCTAGGAGGACGGCCCCTTCGACATCGACGCTGGCGGGGTCGTATTCCGGATTTCGAATGTGATCGGGACGAGGACCTTGTTTCGGGACGCGACCTGCTGGACCGGTTTTGAATTTGCGGTCTTCGATGATGGCGAAGTCGACATTGCCCCAATTGAGATTGGTGAAGTAGACGCCAATTCCCTGGCCGATTTTGTGGGGATCAATGGGATCAGGGAGGTGGCTGGTTTGGGCGCGTTCGACTTCCTGTACGTAGGCGCCAGGTTGGGAGTAGCCTCCGTCGGCCGCGCCTTTGAGGGTGGAGACTTTGCCGCTTTCACCCCAGAGGTTGGGTTGCCCGGCATCGTGGTCGTCGGGGAGGCAGATGGTGGGGCGGTCTTTGATAATGTCGCCGAAGTCGCGACCGAATTTCAACCACGCGGCTAGGTGCTTGTAGTGGTCATAGACTTGGTCTCCGGAGAAGAAGAGGACGTCTACATCGACCTTCTTGACGTTATCGATGATGTCCTGGCGAGAAATGTCGCCGCCGTGCACGGGATGGATGGAATTGCCGGTGAAGCCCGCCACCAGGATTTCGTCTTTGTCGATCGGGTTCTTGCGGACGATGCCCGCGTAGGTGGCTTCCCTCCCGTGCGCGACTCGGTATTTATGCGCTTGGCTATCGTCCCAGTTTTCGACCCGGAAGGGGGCGGTCCAGCCAGCTTCGATGACGTCAGTCGTTGCGACTTCGACCCATTGGCCATTTCTTTCTACTTCAAGTCGGGCGGTCTTCGGATCGTCACTGGAGAGTGGATACAGCTGAGCGGTAAGCTTCAGTGTTTTGTCGTGTACCGTGTAGAGGGCAAAGCAGATGACATCCTTCTTTTCCACTTCGGGAATAGCGAGGACGGCGCGGCCCTTTCTTTGAGCCTCCACGGCGTAGACTGCGGCGAAGAGAGCGACGCCGAGAGCTAGAAATCTGGAAATTTTCATATTAAAATTAGTAGGCGGTAATGGATTTTGTCAGTCCAGTAAGCGTGATTGAAGGGAGGTCGCTTTGTCTAGGCGAGGGACTGGGTCGGGAGGTCGCGGGAAATCTTAAAGCGCTTATCAGCAGATGGTTGATTCCAGATTAAGTAAAGGCAGAGAGGAATAATAAAGTGCGGGGATCGCAGAATCGCTTCGTGCAGAAATAGATCGGCTCCCCAATAGTTCAGACTGACTGACATTCCTGCGACTGGTCGAGCGATCGCTGTGAGGAGTCCCCAAGCGAAGCCATAGAACGCGCAATATTTGCGGATCGCCGGAGTGAAGATGCCGATGCAGACGATGAAGTCGAAAATGCCAAAAACCAGAAGGAGCGACTTGGCGGCGCTGTGGTCGACGCTTAGTATATTTGAGGTCATCCCATAAAAAGATGAGGGGGTGGGCCAGAGATTGACCGCGTAGGCCCCGTGTCCGGCAAAGGTGGCGATGAAGCCAACGAGGGCCGTAGCGAGGGTGATTCGGTGCCGGGGGCCGTAGGTAAGGGCCATGATCAGTAGGAGGGGACTGAGCATTTGGCCGCCGTGCTCAACGAGCATCGGGAGCTGGCGCTGGGCGGCTGCGTATTGGGCGTAAAACAAGGATGCAAAGAGGCCGAAACCTCCGACGAGGGCGATCTTCTGATAGCGGCTATCTTTTCTGACGCTGAGGCAAAGGACAGCGCAGGCGAGGTAGAGCCAGCCGATGAGAGAAATCGATTTCTGAATAATGCCGTCGTTTGAGCCAGAGCCTACGAAGGCATCCCAATCGAAGCCGAAGGATTGAGCGAAGTCGTAGGTAGAATCCTGCCAGAGCAAGATTCCGTAGGGACCTTCCCAATACAGGTGCGTCCAAGTCCAACCGGCGAAGCAAAAAAAGGCTCCGAGGCGAAAGAGCAGAATGAGCAGCTTGTCGAATTTCGTATCGTTCACTTAGCGAGACCGTGGATTTGGAAAATTAATCCGAGAAGTCAGCAAGTGATTTCTTGAAACGGGGTGTCGTGAGCAAGGGAGGGTATTTGAGTCACTTCCGCGTCAGTGCGACTGTCTTCCGCAAAAACGAAGTAGCCCGGCGTTTCCGCCGGGCGACTAACGACTTTGTTTGTGTTCCCGAAATAAAAGTCTTTACGGACTGCGCTAGACGAGGAGCGGCCCTCCTACCTGGTCCCACAACCAGAAGCCGCTCCTCGACTTATGACAGGTGTATGGAAAAAATGAATATGCTTAGGAGGGCGAGGGCTCCCGCTGTGCAGAGGGCGAGACGGATAAATTCACTGGATAGGCTCTTCACTGATTGGGTCATGATTCGGGAGGTTTGAGGATTAAATTAGTCGGACTCGATTTGCGTTGTTATGCGGGCGTTTGGACAGAACAGGGCGACGCGGCAGGCGAGGTCCCAGATCGCATCGCAGGCGAGCGCGAGTTGAGCGGGAATGCTAAAACTGATTTCCGGCGCATTTCCCGCCGCGATAGGAGAACGCTCCAGAGTTTCAATTGGATAGGCCAATTTTAAATCGATGGCGCAAGTGCGGGCGATCTGCTTGAGTTCTTTTCTCAGGCTTTGATCGGCTGCCGTAATCTCGCACTGTATCGATAAATTGGATTCGAACATGGGCACAAGTATAGCGAATCTCAGTCGATGATTCTACCCCGAGACGGATAAAAAGCGCTCCGAGAGGGATTAATTGGACAGGGGACAGGGGACAGGGGACAGGAGACAGGGATGGGGGCTGTGGTCATCGCGCTCACGCGCGATGCTACTGCGCAACGTTGAGGACTTGGAAAACTCCTACAAGGACTGTGGTCATCGCACTCACGCGCGATGCTACTGCTTTGACTTCTGATGTCTGTGCTCTGGTTTCTGACCTTAGCGGTGGGCTAGCTTTTTGGCTTTGCAGAGGAAGCAGCGATCGTTGGCGACGCGGGCGCATTTGCCGCAGACGAATTTGGGTTCGGCGACGACTTTTTGAATTTCGTCGAAATGGTCTTCAATGATGGATTTCTTGAACCCGCAAAGGCTCTTACGCTTGAGGGACATTGTCGTTTTTCGGGAAAAATTCGGGAGGTTCGGGAAGCCTATCGGGAAGCGAATTCTTTGGGGTTGATGCCGAAGGTTTCGCGGAAGGCTCGGGTAAAGTGGCTCGGGTTGGAGTAGCCGACGCTTTGGGACGCTTGGAGGACGTTGCAGGTCTTAGCGGCGAGGAGGTCGCGAGCGTACTCCATGCGTTTTTGTCTCAGGTATCCGAATACGGTCGTATTGAAACGCTCTTTGAAGCCCTTTTTGAGTTTGAACTCATTGAGGCCGGTTTCGCGGCTGATCTTGGCAAGGGAGTGGTCGCCTTCGAGGTTGGATTCGAGGTAGGCGGCTGCGGCGGCGAGGGCGTCTTGGTCTTCGTTGCGGAGACAGGGCTCGGGTTGCGGAGACTTGTGAAGCGAAGGGTGCTCGAGAACGAGGGCGAGAAGTTCGAGGGTCTTTGCTTGGACTAGTAGTTGTCCCGCCGCGGTTTCGGCATTGAGCAGGGGCAGCTCAGAGGCGAGCCGCGTCATTTGCGGTTGATTAGGATTCTGGAAAAAAACCATGTCCGTCCGCTGGGAGCAAGCGAAGCAGGCTTTTTTGGTGTGGTTAAGCGCGTCGAGGGGAGTGGAGAGGGATTTCCAGGTTTCTTCGTCGCAGTTGATGACGACGAAATCGGTGGGTTCGTTGAAGCGAGCTTGGGCCGACCAGTTTTTCAAAGAGAGGGCGAACCATTCCCTTGCGGCGATTGCGCGTCGACCTTCTTCAGGGAGGGTAAGCGTGATCGAGCCCTTGAGAACGAAAACGATTTGGGAGAAGGAATCGAAAGCCCAGGTCTCGCTTGAAGCGCCCGATTGACTCGGAGCCTCTCTGCATAGTGAAGTGGTAACTCCTTCGCTCACCGCGTAATGGCGACGGGAAGGAGACGACGCGCGGTCTTTTGCAAGCCTAGCGCTGCTATTTGGAATCGGGAGAGAAATCATCGTCGTATGATATTGAATCTCAATAACGACGCAAATGAGAACCAGTATCAAGATTATGCGTCAAGCTTTGAGTTTCGGTTTTTACATGTTTTTGGGCCTGTCTGAGATACCGAGATCAGCTTGCGACGGAAGGGGGCGTTTTCGCGACCGTGCTCAACGCTCGTTCTATTCGGAATCCAAGCGACGGGAGGGCCAAAGCTCTTCGATAATTGGGGCGGGGGTCTCGGCGAACGCGACCTGAATTGGGAGGCTGGTGGGGAATTGGGCTCAATTACCGAATTGCGCGGCGAATTTCTTCTGAAGCTCGGCTACTTGTGGTTGCGGAATACGGGGGTGGTTTTCGACTTGCTTGAGCAGGTCGCGGGCTTCTCGCTCGGAGTCTGAGGTAATCGCGTGGAGAGCGAGCGTGGAAAGCGGAAGCGGGTGGCCGGGTTCGGCTTTTAGAGCGGAGCGCATCATATCCATGCCTTGATCGATTTGGTTGAGGGAGAAATAAATCTGGGCCATTTCGATGTAGGCGGCTCCTTCGTTGGGGCGGAGACGGGCTGACTTTTGAAGGAAGCTGGCGGCTTGTTGGAGCTGATTTTCCTCCTTTGCTTTTTTCGCCATCAGAATAAGGAGGGCGGGGGAGTCGGGATTGTGTTTGAATCCTGATTTCAAGACCGCGTCGGCCGCGGCGGGATTGCCCGTCTTAGAATAGAGGTTATGAAGGGAGGTCCAGCCGTCGGAGAAATCGGGATCGAGTTCGACGCATTTCTTGAAATGCGACTCGGCCCTTTGGGGATCGCTTGAAGAAAGGTTCCCGAGTTGAAACTGGTAGTAGGCGTTTCTGGGGTCGAGCTTAGCGGCGCGGAGAACGAGGTCGTAGCCTGTTCTCGCTTTTCCTCCGAAGGCGGCTTGACCCCCGGCAGTGGCGACTTGGTAGGCGTCGTAGCAATCCGAATACAGATCGAGAAGCCAGGGGTCGGGAAGATCGCTGTAGGCTCCAACGCCTGCTTGGCGTTCGGCGATGAAGGCCTGGGAGCTAAGGCCGAGTTTCTGGTAGACCGTTACCAGAAGGTCGCCGCCGATTTTATTCTGCGAAGCTTTGAAGGCAGTCTCGAGCGGGATTCGCGCAGATTCGTAGTCTTTGCGGGCGATTCGGCAGCGTCCGATACCCATGAGGGCGTGGGGATTGCTGGCTTCGACCGAGAGGGCTAAACGGTAGGCGGTTTCAGCTTCGTCGAATTTGTTTTGCTTGAGGAAGGAATTGCCGAGGCGGATGGAGGAAGGGGTGTAGCTAGGGTCGAGTTCGACTGATTTCTGAAAGAGCGGGATCGCTTCGTTAAGGCGACCGTAACCGGCTAGGATGAGCGCTTGAAGATGGGGCCAGCGTGGGTTTTCGGGTTGAAGCGCGGCGAGGGCTTGGTAGCAATGGAGGCTTTCGAGTAAGTATCCATTTGCGTGATACAAACGGGTGAGCTCTATAAGATGCTTGGTGGGTTTTGCCTCGTTTTGAATGGCGGCGTCCGCATCGAGGATGCGGCGCGCGAGCGTCTTGGGTTGATTGTCGAGGTAGGGGATTGGGGGGAGTTTGGCGTAGATTATGGTTTTCTTCGCTATGAGTGAACTGCGCTGGAGGTAGAAGTAGGCCGCAGTGGTTCCCGCGATTGCGATAAGGGTGATGGTTATGAATTTCTTCATTTCGAAGGGGGCGTAGGCTCTCTCGGGTGGTCGGTCTGCGGCTTTATGTTGCGGGGCGGCGTTCAGGCAGGGTCGGTTTTTGAAATGCGTTTGATATTCGTCAAGGGCTAGGAGTCCAGAGTATGAGTCGAGTCATCTTATCGTAGGGAGGGTAGGCATGAAAGGCTCCCGTGATGAGAGAGTCTCGACCGCTGCCGTCGAAGTCTCCGAGCGCAACGGTGAGCAGGTGAGTGGGCTGGTGAGCAAGGACATGCTTAGTGAAGCTTTCGTCTCCATTGTTTTGATACCAGACGAAGGACTCGGCTTGGGGGTCGCGCCAATTGTTGAAGGCGGAGAGGGCGATGACGTCGAGATCTCCGTCTCCGTCCATGTCGTTGGGAAGAGGGGCATAGGCTCCGGCTAAGTGGCCGATATGATGATAAGAAAAATTTCCTTTGCCGTCGTTTTTGAGCCATTGAACGCCGTGCCAGGGGCGGGGGCCTGGAACGGGCGTGGGTCCGAAGCCGTCTCCATTGGCGAAGAGAAGATCGGGATCGCCGTCTTGGTCTAGGTCTGAGGCGCGCATGCCGGAGTTGGCGAAGTCTTCGTTGGTGGAGCCCCAGAGGACGCGACCCGTGAAGTTGCCTTGGCCGTCGTTTTCGAATAGATGGATTTCTTCCCATTGCTGGGAGATCTGGGCGGCGATGTCGGGGGAGCCGTCGCTGTTGTAGTCGGCGACGCAGACGTTGATGCAGCCGGATAGTCGGAGAAGGCTGGTTGCGGCGAATTTCCAGGGGGCGGTTTGGCGCAGCCATTGGACTTGGCCTTGGTCGTATCCAAATTGGCCTATGGCGATGTCGAGGCGGCCGTCATTGTCGAAGTCTGCGGCGCGGGCATCGGAGACGCGATCGACTTTTTCGAGAATGATCCGTTTGCGGAATATTTGGGAGCCGTCGTTTTCAAGTACGTAGAGCGCGCCTATGCGGTCGTTGTTGGGAAAAATAATGGACATGCTGGAGACGAGTATGTCGAGGTCGCCGTCTTTATCGAGATCGACGGGCTCGGAGCGGACGGGCGCGCGCATGTCGTCCGCGAGGAGTTTTTCCTCAAACTTACCCGGCGCGGTTTGGCGTAGCCAACTTACGGTGTCGTCTTTGGCTTCGCAAACGATGAGGTCGAGGAGACCGTCATTGTCGAGATCGACCTCGTTGAGATGGGCCACCCATGGTTGATGTCCGGCAGGACGGCCAATGGGGGTTTGCTTATAGCGGTCCAAATCAAGGATTGGACGCAATTGGGTGGCATCTTTAGAATCGCGGGCAAGAGGGGGTTCGGGGGCGCAGCTTATTAATAGAAGGGCGGCTGCGAGAATGGGCGCGAGTTTTTGAAAGTGCGTCATTTAGCGTGGAGGGCATGATTTAGCCGGACAATGGCTTGCATGGCAAACGATTAGGGAGCGCTTATTGTTGAGGAGTGGCGGGGATCTCGCGAAGGAGTTGGCAGAGGGCTGCAAGCGCTGTCTCCTCGGGAACGCTACGACAGAGATCTGCGCGCGCCCGAACGCAGAGCCCTAACTTGTTGATAGGTAATTTGTCGCCCTTGCGGGTCTCCTTTTTTATCGAAATCGCAGTTTCTTGAGAACAACTAGGGGCCTCGATGTTGTCTTTCGCCTAGGAGCTATCGGAGCGCCAATCAGTTTTTTGAAGTTCTCCCGGTGCTGACGCCAGACCTTCGAGTAATGCTCCTTTTGTTTGTCTCGTTGCCAATTGACGATTTCGGAAAGGAAGGGGAGGATTCCGAAGGTTTTCGTTAGCGCAAGGAAGGCGACGATAACGGAAGCTGCGAGCGAATAAGTTTCAATGGAGCTTCCTAGGTTTTCGCTGAATATCCAAACGAGGACAGCGGTCACTACGGTCGCTGACCAGAATGCCCATTGCATGGCTTGGCGGCGGTGAACGCGCACTGGGCTAGGAACTTTCAGGTTATCCTCTTTGTGGATTGGGCTCGTGCCGCTATCGACTACCTCGAATTTTGAAGGGAGGTTTCCTGGACTGTAGTCTTCGGGTGAATACGCGATCCGTTGCATAACGCTTTTGTGGAGCTTTACCTCCATGTGGCGTTCTTCGCAGAGCTTAGCGATCTTGCGTGGCTTATAGTAATAGTACAAACCTGCCCCTGATCGGGAATCATAGAGGTGAGCGTATGGATTGGCTTGGGCTTTGTATTCGTCGATTTTCTTGGGGAGCATTCTCAATCCATTGGCCGTTGCCTCTTTTATCATCCAATTTAGCGAAATTAGCGATAGGCCTTGGCGAGGGTAGCCTCCCCCGACGTTGGAGTGGACCCCGGGAAACCAAACTTGCTTGATGCGTCTCTGGCTTTCTTCTTTGCCCTCGTTTTCCTTCTCATCCCAGAGGACTGGGTGAAAGGTTTTCCGTTCGTCGTCGATGGCGATAGCGTGGCGGGCCTGCTCAACCTGTTCGTTTAAATCATGGTCAGGGAAAGTGAACTTGTAGAGTGTGGTGTCTATGGCTTTACTTATGGGGTCCCACGGTAGTCCGTAAGCATCAACTGTGTCCCAAACGCCTAGGAAGGTTACTTTTGCTTGCTGGGAGCGGGTGTATTTGTCCTTCCACTCGGCGAGCGAGTCATCCTTTTGCTTTTCGCCTGAGAACCTCTTTTTTAACCTGTCTTTCCAGAGTTTCAGTTTGGTAGGGTATCGTCTGCGATAGAAATAGTAGAGGTCTTCTACGAGGTCCTCTAGGTCGTCGTTCGGGTGGAGAATCCCGCAGTTGGCAATCATGCCTGAGAGCGTGCGGACAGTGAAGGCTCCGCGACTGAAACCGAAAAGATATATGCGATCGCCGGGTTCGTAGTTGCGAGCTAACTCGGTGTAGAGTTCTTTGACGTTGCGGGAAAGACCGACGCCGAATGCTCCGCCGAGGCCGCGAAGGATCTTGTTTCCCTCGGTGCCGACTCCGTCGTCATAGAAGGCAATTTGGCGTACTTTATTGGCGCTTGGCTCTCCAAGGTCGAGAGCCTCGAATAGCTTGAATACATTGGTGCCGCGATCCTTGGCGCTGGAGTTGCCGGTTCCATCGGAAAAGAGGATGATATTCTTCGGTTTTTTGGCTTTCTTCTCGTTTGAGCCTGATTGAGGTTTCGTGATTGTGGGGGCGCTGAATTTTCTGCAAGCGAGAGCAAAGCCCACGATCAGAACTAAGAATAGAAAGCTGAACGAAATGAACTTTACGATCGTGGCGCTGCCGGCGATCCCGGCTAGGGAAACAAGAAATGGCGTGGGTTCCGCGGTAGATATGGAAAACAGAATCAGGAGCGCCGTGTTTTCCAGAATATCTGCGAGACCCATGAGAACAAGGAATACTCTGATATTGGCTCGATAACGCTGGGTGATGCGAGCATTCGCCTGCTTTGTGAGATTAGCTGCGATGTAACCGAAAAATAGATACGACAAGATGAAGAGGTAGTCCCACTTGAGCGAGAGTTTGAAGATATCGAGCCCTTTTTTGTCGGGCAGCGCGCCGCTGATTTGCTGGCGAACGGAGTTGAGAGATTCGAGATCGTAACCGTTGAGATCTGAATAGGGGTGCGGCTGAGCGCATGGGCTGAGCGATTTATTGAGATCGTCTAAGCCTTGGACCTGTCTGAGCAGGTAAAAACCAAGTGTGAAGATTCCTGCGAAAATGATGATCGCGAGAAATCCGCGAAGGGGCGAACTTTTTGAATACATAGTTGGAGGAGTTGGTCGGAGATGGATTTTCGAGTGGCGGGGAAACCCGCGCTAGCATTTCTTTTGTGACAGTCGGCTCTTTAGGTGTCAATTGCGGTGAGCTTCGGTTTGGTCATTGTTGGGAGGTTGGAGTGGAAACTTGGAGTTCTTCCGAAATGTGGAGGGGGTCTCGAGTTGGGTCTTAGCTTAGGGTCGGCGAGGATGAGGGCGATGCAGATCGAGTCCGAAGGCCGCGCTCTGCGTCGGCCTTCGTTACGGCAGGGTTCGTGATGATGTTTGAAATATGCTTATGAGCGCTCGAGACCGGATTTAGGTTTTGAGTTGATCTGCTTTTCGCGGGGCGGCTTTATGGCGCGATGAGTAAGTTTTGGATTTATTACGGTACGGGCACGACGGGCGAGGGTCAGGGGATCTATCGTCAGGCTTTCGACGCGGATTCGCTGGAATTGGGCGAGGTCCAGTTGGCGGCTGACGGTCCGAAGACTGGGTTCCAGTATGTGACGGGTGATGAATCCACGCTTTATTCTGCCGTTTCGGACGGACCGTTGGGCGCTGTACGGGCGTATTCGATTGATAAGGACAACGGTTCGTTGTCGCTTCTGAATCAGGTTTCCACGAAGGGGGGCGGCTTGTGCTATGTGGGAATGGATCGTTCCGAGAAGTTCATCTTGGGCGCGAGTTATGGGGATGCGGTCGTTTCTGTTTTATCGACGGAGGATGATGGATCGGTGGGTGAGCCAGTGTTCACGACTCAGCATGAGGGGACTTCTGGCGTGCGTCCGGATCGTCAGGAAGCGGCGCATGCTCACTCGATCTATGCAGATCCAACAAATGAATACGTCTTTGTGTGCGATTTGGGGAAGGACCAGATTGTGGTTTATCGTTTGAATAAGGAAACTGGCGAATTGGGAGAGGGGCCCATGGCCTTTGCTCGTACGAATCCAGGAGCCGGACCGCGCCACTTGGCTTTTCATCGGAACGGAAAATGGGTTTACTCGATCAATGAACTCGAAGGCAGCGTGACTCATTTTGTTTGGGATGCTTTGCAGGGAACGCTGTTGGAGCGGGCTTCTACGGATACCTTGCCGGAGGAATTTGAAGGCGGAAATACGACAGCGGAGATCCTCGTGTCGAGTGACGGGCGCTTCGTTTACGGGTCGAATCGCGGGCATGACTCTTTGGTGGTGTATTCGGTAGATCAGGAAACCGGCGTCTTGACTCTGGTCCAGCGTGAGGATTGCCGGGGGCAGCACCCGCGGAATTTCAATATCGATCCTACGGGTAAGGTTTTGGTTTGCGCGAATCGGGATACCGACAACGTGAGTTTCTTTAAGATTGATGAAGCGTCGGGGAAAATTGAATACGTAAAGGAAGCTGGTGTGAAAGCGGCGATTTGCGTTCGCTTCGTGACGCGGTAGCTTTATTGTTTCTCTATTTTTGCGAGGGATTCGATTGGCAAAATTTCTTCGCTCGATCGACCTTTATTTAGGGGAGGGCGACTGTTTCGGCTTTGAAGATACCATCACGGTGAAGTCTTTTAAAGAATTCATTCGTTGTCCAAAGAGAGATTGATTTATTGTGGAGAATCGTTTGAATTCTCTTAGTTTCCGTTTATGAGGCATTTACTTTCATGCGCAGTCGCTTTGATGTTTCTCGCAAACAGCTTTTTGTTTGCCGCAGCGGCGCCGTGTAGTGGTGACTCTTCACAAGTCTTTGCTGAAAGTGAGGCGATGTCTGCTTGTCATGGATCTTCGTGCGATTCGAATGCAGATGAAACTCGAGCCAGCGAAGAAGGAGCCTTTTGCTGCGATGGGATTTGCCTGTGCTTTCATGCATCGGTTTCCCAAGTCTTGGAGCTGAAGGAGGCTCTGGTGTTCAGCGCCCGCGTGGTCGTATTGGATTATCTAGATTCGCGGGACGATGCGATGCTCTCTCGCTCTGTTTCTCCATTGAGACGCCCTCCGAAGTATCTCTCCTGAAAAAGCGTTTTAGGCGCCGCGATTTATTCCGCGGCGGAAGTTTTTTTCGCACTACAGGAGATTGATATGCGAATGTTTTTATATGCCCTTTTAGGAGTGGGGCTGATAGCTCCTACAGTCTTGGCGCGACCCGTTTCTTACGAGGGTGGGACGACGCTAATGCTCAGAAGCAATGGCGAATTCGATTCGCTCCATCTTCACTACTCTCCGCGAGTAGATAACTCTATTGGTTACAAATTCGAAGATTGGGTCGATGAGGATTTTGTTGTCCATGCTGTACAGCTAAATCATTTGCTTAAGCGTTGGAATCAGACTGAGAGTCAGGGGAACTTGTATTTGAAGTCTGGGCTAGGCGTCTCGAAATCGGGGGTTCAAGCCTTCGAAGATGAATGGGATGAAGCGGGGTTTGTAGGGTTTTCCGCGGATTGGGAGAATCGCCGTTTCTTCACTTCCTACGGGAGCCGCTATACTCATGCTGGCGATTTTGCAGGTTTCTTTTCTCAATCGGCTCGATTGGGAGTGGCCCCTTACTTGGGAGGCTACGGAGATTTGCATACTTGGTTCATGCTGCACGTCGATCACATGCCGGAGGACGACGATCCTCTGAAGGTCACGCCTTTGGTGCGTTTGTTTAAGGGAGTTCATCTTGTCGAAGCGGGGGTGAGCGATGGGGGAGATTTTCTCCTGAATTACGTGCTTCGTTTTTAAATTTCAAAACTGATTAAATTTGTAATGAAAAAGTTAATACTACTGTTTTTTATGGTTTCTATCGCTTCTCTTGGCTACGCAAAGGAGAGCGAAATTCGATCGGATGAGCTCGCAATAGAGGGAGCGGACAAGATCGTGAAAGTAGAAGTGAAAGGTTTGGTCTGCGACTTCTGCGCTCGCGCTCTGGACAAGATCTTTCGCAAGCAGCCGGAGGTGGCGGGGATCGACGTAGATCTCGACGATAAGCGCGTAACGATCGGCTTTAAGGAGGGCAAGATGCTCGACGATAAGGCGATCAAGAAGCTGATCAACGCTAGCGGTTATACGGTGGAGAAGATTCATCGTGGCTGATGGCTTGTACCGCCAGACAATAGCGCCGACTTTGAGTCTGTTCACTAGCTTGGGCACGCTCTTGTGCTGCGCTTTGCCTGCGTTGCTAGTGACGCTTGGCCTTGGGGCGAGCTTAGCGGGATTGATCTCCAAAGCGCCTTGGTTGACCGCTCTTTCCGAATACAAGGAATGGGTTTTCGGCGGGGCGGCTTTAATGTTGATCTCGTCGGGCTTCCTGCAGTGGAGGGCGCGTTACGCGCCTTGTCCGGCGGATGTCAGAAAGGCGAAGGCATGCTCTCGGTTGAGGAAGCTGAGCTGGTGGATCTTCGGCGTGTCGGTTTTCGTCTATTTGGTGGGATTCTTCTTCGCGTTTCTAGCGGTGGAGATTTTCTACGACTAGGCACGGCATTCGTTCGCAAGTGAACTTTTAAGCATCGGACTTTGGTCCGGCGCTTTTTTGCCTCCGATTGTCGATCGACGAAAACGCCTTAGTATTTGCGACGGAGGTTAGAGGGGAGGATGCCGAGTTCTTCGCGATATTTCGCGACAGTGCGGCGGGCGATTTTGATGTCCTTCTCCTTGAGTTGGGTCACGATCTCTTGGTCGCTCAAGGGCTTGGCGCTGTCTTCTTGGGAGACCAGCTGCTGAATCATGTCCTTTACGCTGGTATTTGAAATCGATTCGCCGTCGCCGCTTTTATAGCCGGGAGTGAAGAAGAACTTCATATCGAACACGCCGTGCGGGGTCTGGATATATTTGTTCGCGATGGCGCGGCTGACGGTCGTTTCGTGGACGCCTACGATCTCGGCGACCTGCGTCATTGTGCAGGGGCGGAGTTTGGAGACGCCTTCTTCTAGAAAATCGCGTTGGATCTTGATGACTTCGTTCGCGATGCGTTCGATGGTTTGCTGGCGTTGCTCGATTGAATTGATGAGGAACTTGCCGGAGCGCATTTTCTCCTGGATGTACTCTTTCTCCTGTTTGGAGAGAGTGCCTTTGGCGATCATCTGCTTGTAAGCGGAGGAGATGCGGAGTTTGGGAATGTAGTCGCTGTTTAGGGAGACTTTCCATTCGTCTCCGTCTTTTTCGACGACGACATCGGGAAGGACCGCACGGTTAGTGTCTTCTGAAAATCGGCGGCCAGGAGCGGGATCGAGCAGGGCGATTTCTTCGATGGCCTCCTGGACGTCTTCTACGGAGATGCCGAGCTTGCGGGCGATGTCTGGAATCCGGCGCCGCACGAGCAGCTTAAAGTGCTTTTGGACAATGTCGTAAGCGTCGGAATTTTGATTGCCGCCGAGTTCGAGTTGGGTGGCGAGGCAGTCTTGTAGATCGAAGGCCCCGATGCCGGGAGGGTCGAATGATTTGAGAATCTTGTGCGATTCCTGCATCTCGTTGAGGGAGAGGCCGGAAATGAGGGCGAGATCCGAAAGGGGGGTGGTGAGGAATCCTGAGTTGTCGAGGGAGCCGACGAGGTACTCGATGGCTTCGAATTGCTTCGGGCCAAGGTCGGCCAGACTGGCTTGAGAGAGAAGGTGTTCTTGGAGGGAAGTTTCGCTGGTGAGCGAATTGAAGAAATGGTCGCGGCGCTCGGCATCTTCGGTCGAGAAGGCGTTGTTGCCTCCTTGTTGCGCCATGTGATCTCGCCAGTCTTCGTCGAGTTTGGTCAATATTTCGAAATTGGCGTCGAAATCGAGTTCCTCCTTAGAAGATGAAGCGTCTTCGTTGGATACGGGTTCCTCGCCGTTGGCTTCGCGGACTTTTTCGTCCAAGCTGATGCCGTCTAAATTGATTTCCTCGATTGAGGGGTTGGTCTCGATCTCTTCTCGAATAGTGGTGAGGAGATCTTGCGCGGGGACCTACAGAATTTTGAGCGACTGGCGAAGCTGAGGGGCCAGAACTAGGGACTGAGTCTGCTTCAGTCGCAGTTCTTGGCTAAATCCTTGGGCGCTCATGTATAAAATATATAGGGTTTTTTGATAGCTAGCCTAATGTTGATTTCCCATCCTAAGGATGGGTCTTTCATCAAACTTGGATGAGGTAAGAGGCTTAAATTGAGTTTTGCAAGCCGCTTGATGCCGATTAGCGCGATTTATGCTGGGGCAAGCCAAAAGTGAAGGGGAAAGCGCTTAGTTGAGGAAAAAGGCGATGGCCATCGCGAGGATAAGGGCTCTCTTGACAGATGTGGGGGAGCGCTTAACTAAAGGGGTTTACTATGATTACGTTAACGCCGAGAGCGGCCGATAAGGTCAAAAGTTTACAGGATGAAGTGGCTGATGAAAGCAAGCTGCTGCGGGTATTTGTAGAGTCTGGCGGTTGCTCCGGTTTTCAGTATGGAATGTCTTTCGATCAGAAGAAGGATGACGACAGCGTGTTGGAAAGTGAAGGCGTTTCGTTTTTAATGGACGAGGCCAGTCTGGCTTACATGGACGGGAGCGAGATCGATTTCGACGATGGCCTACAGGGCAAAGGATTCGACATTCGAAATCCGAATGCCGAGAGCACCTGCGGTTGCGGGAAGAGTTTTAGTTGATCGCCGCGCGCGGCGACCAACGGCGATTGGCTCTTGGCTGAGTTTGCGGGACCGAGCTTTGAGGCTCGGTCTTTTTTTGGGATAAAGAGGTTTTAGGAGTTCAAGGTTTGATTGAAGGAGTTTGAGGCCGAGGTGGGCCGCGGCGTTCTCTGGGAGGTTCGGCTTGATGAATGGCTTCTTCAGAGTGGATCCTGCCAATCGCTGAGCGCTAAAAGCCAATCGCTATGTTTATGGTTGATGCTTGGGGTAGGGGAGTTTTGATGGACCGGAATTGCTTTCTGTCTCTATGAGTTCCTTGCTCCGCTTTGGTTTTGTCGCGTTGTGTTTTGTAATCGGGTCCTTGGCGTACGGCCAGGATGCTCCAGCTGAAGCGACTCCTGCGCCGACGGCAGAAGAGGTTGAGTCTGGCGATGGGACCGCGCTGAAATATACGGAGGGCAAGTTGTGGCTTCGAGAGAAGCTCTCTGAGCTATTCGACTTCGATCGTAGCGAGAACACCTTGATCGTTTACATCGCGTGCTTCGTAATCGTTTTGCTGACCTTTGTGGCGAATAAGATCGTCACTCTGATTTTCTCGAATTGGCTGCACCGGATAGCGGAGAAGACGGCTTGGACTTTCGATGATCAGCTGATCCCCGCGATGAAGGGTCCCGTCGGATGGATGGTAAATGTGATCGGCTTCTTTTTGGCGGTGAGCATTTTGGCGCTTCCGGCTTCGATCGATGAGACGGTCTTGCGGATCTTTCAGGCTTCTACGCTGACGGTGGCGTTTTGGGGGATCTTGCGATTTGTGGATGTGTTGGCGGAGGCTTTGGTGGATGTGGCCAAGGAGAGGGACATGGGGGTTTACCATTTCATCCCTCTGATAAAGAAGGCGGCGCGGACCTTCTTGATCGTAATCGCGGTGATTTTAGTGGTTCAGAATCTGGGTTACAACGTGGGATCGCTTTTGGCGGGTCTGGGGATTGGTGGTTTGGCGATCGCGTTGGCTGCTCAGGAGTCGTTGGGGAATTTCTTTGGGTCGGTTTCCTTAGTGGCAGACAGGCCATTTAAGGTGGGAGATTGGATTCAGGTGGGCAGCGAGGTGGATGGCGACGTGGAGGAGATTGGACTGCGGTCGACTAAGGTGCGTACTTGGACAAAGTCCCAATTGACGATTCCGAATAAAGTTTTGGCGAACAAGGTGATCATCAATTGGAGCCGGATGCCGAAACGCCGGGTGAAACAGTATATTGGGGTGACGTATTCGACATCAGCCGAGAATATGGACGGGCTTGTGGAAGACATTCGCGCTTTGTTGCGAGAAGATGAAGGAGTGCATCAGGAGTTTATCTTGGTGAACTTCACTGATTTTGGGGACAGCTCGCTCCAGATTTTGGTCTACTACTTTACGAAGACGATTAAATGGCTGGAGCATATGGATGTGCGGCAGCGGATTAATCTGAAGATCATGAAGGCGGTGGAGGGTCGTGGCTCTTCCTTTGCGTTCCCCACGCGTACGGTTCACTTCGAGGGAGATCTAGCGGAGCAGTATGCGAGTGGTCCGGCAGATTCGAGCGGATCTTAAGATTAATCCGCTGCCGCACATCCATATG
>JBCCZW010000005.1:0-21434 GCA_039186805.1 Verrucomicrobiota bacterium | reverse complement strand
GTGCCTAGATGGATAGAGCTATCGCTGCTAATCGTTCCAATGCTCATTCGGTGGCGCTGAGCGATCTGGCGACTCGTTCCCTTATACTTTCCTTTTGACGCTTCCACCCGTCTGTACTGCGGATAAGCCTTCAAAGCAGCTCCTCCGCTGGAGACGAATTGCAAGGTCCAATCCCACTCCTCGCGACTCAGGTTTCTAAACGCATAACTGCTTCGCACTTCCTCAAAGAGTTCGTCCGCGTCAAACCCTTCGGCTAAACAAAGCGTCACGCAATGCTGGGCCAGCACATCGAGCGCTCCCTCCAGAGGCAAGCGAGGCTCCAACTTGCCCTCCTCCTGGCCGACTCGCGCCGCGGCAATCTCCGCGAGTTCCAATGCATTGGTCGGCACGCAATAAATCGCGCTGGCCGCTCCCGGACGATGCCCACTACGACCTGCCCGCTGCAACAGTCGACCGATTCCCTTAGGGCTTCCGATCTGCAAAACCTGATCCACCGGCTGGAAATCAACTCCTAAATCCAGCGAAGAAGTACAAACCACGCAACGCAATCGACCTGTCTTCAACCCTTCCTCAACCGCATCTCGCGAATCCCGCGAAATCGATCCGTGGTGCAGGGCCAGCTCGCCTTTCCAGGCCGGTCTCGCCTCTCGCAACCGGTCAAACCAAATCTCCGCCTGCGATCGGGTGTTCGTAAAGATCAGAGTCGTGTCCGCTTTTTCGATATGACGGATCACCTTGGGCAACAAGCTCAAGCCAAGATGACCGCTCCAGGGAAATCGCTCCACAGAGTCAGGCAATAAGGATCGAATCTCGTATCGTTTTCCAAAAGAAGTAGTGATCAAACGTCCGTTACCCCCCACCCCCATTAGACACCGCAAAGCGAGCCCAGGATCGCCCAAGGTCGCTGAAAGGCCCCAGGTTCTCAAGTCCGTATTCAACTTTCTAATACGAGCCAAGCACAACTCGAGCTGCACCCCGCGCTTGCTGGAAATCAGCTCGTGCCACTCGTCGACAACCACGCAACTCAAGTGGGAGAAGCTCCTTTGAAATTCCCGATAACTCAAGGCGACCGACAAACTCTCGGGAGTGGTCACTAGGCATTCAGGCATCTGTTTCTTCTGACGCGCCTTCACGCTCGAAGTGGTGTCGCCCGTCCTTAACTCAACCTTCCAATCCAAACCAATGCCTCTCGCAGCCGTTTCTAAAGATCGAGCCGTATCCGCAGCCAAGGCTCTCAGCGGAGTGACCCATAGTACCTTCGCCCCACGGGTACTCGCCCCCTCCCCAACACCACCCTTCAAGGCTGAAATTAAAGGTCCCATCCATGCCGCTAAAGACTTTCCAGTTCCCGTCGGAGCGTGAACCAGTCCAGACTCTCCCGCCTCATAAGCCTCCCAAGTCTCCCTCTGGAACTTGGCGATCTTCCAAGAGCGTTTAGTAAAGAAACGCTCTACCTCTTTCGGTATTCGTTTCATCCTTACAAAAGCGTTCTCACCTGCTCCAAAGTATCGGCATCCTTAGGAGCCTTGTCTTCCCTCCAGCGGAGAATTCGCGGAAACCGCAGTGCCACCCCCGATTTGTTACGCTTGGACTCGTTGATACCCTCGAATGCGATTTCGAAAACTTGTTCGGGCCGCACCGACCTCACGGGCCCAAACCTTTCCAAAGTGTTCCCGCGAATCCAGCGGTCCAACCGCGCGATTTCCTTGTTATCCAAACCTGAATAAGCCTTAGCTAAGGGTAAGAGCTGTTCACCCGACCACACCGCGAACGTATAATCGGTAAAGAGATTCGCTCGACGTCCACTGCCCGCCTGAGCGTAGATCATTACCGCGTCCACCGTATACGGGTCGATCTTCCACTTCCACCACGTGCCTCGCTTTCGACCCGTCTCGTAAACAGAATCCCGCGCCTTAAGCATCAAGCCTTCCACTCTCCGCTCCCTCGCGCTGCTGCGCAACTCCGCCAAACGCTCCCACGACTCAGCCTCCACCCTCGGTGAAATCATCAGAACATCCTGGCCTGCCTCCGAAATGTGCCTCTCCAGTCGTTCTCTCCTTTCGCTTAAAGGACAATCCCGCAGATCTCGAGCTTCCGACTCCATGCAGTCATAGCATACCAACCGAATCGGCACTTCACCCATCAGTTTTTTGGATACCTTCTTTCGATTCAATCGACGCTGCAGTTGAGAAAAAGGTAAAACTCCCTCGCCCCAGGCAAGTAGTTCCCCATCCAATACAGTTCCTTCAGGCAATGTCGCGCAAGCGGCTTCGACCTCTGGGAATCTCTCCGTCACCAGCTCTTCCCCTCGCGACCAAATAAATACCTGACCTTCCCGACGTATAACTTGCGCTCTGATCCCATCCCATTTCCACTCCGCCATCCAGTCTTCAATACCTCCAAGCTCCGCAACCTCCCCTTCGATAGGCGATGCGAGAAAAAAGGGATAGGGCCGTGACGCGTCGCTCTTAATAGATTCTGGATCAATGAGAGCTTCGTAAGCCTCAGCAGAAGGCGAGAATTGGCCCATCATCCGATGCAATAGCGTCGTCCGCGGCAAACCGGAAGAAAGCGCCAAGGCTTTAGCCAAGAGTAGTTGCGAGACCCCTACGCGCAATCCGCCCGTCAGAAGCTTAGTCGCAATGAAACGCATCTCAAAAGGCAATCCAGTCCACCAGGATTTCAAGATCGGCTCCTGGTCCGCAGACTCGAGGTCAGTAAGCGGCAGCAGCTTGTTTTCAACCCAATCGCTGAGCGAAAGACGCATCGCATCCAAATCCGGCTCTGCCCGATGACGCGTCAGCAAAGCCGCCGTCTCCGCAAAGTCGCCCACACTCGCGTAGCATTCATCCACCATCCAAGGCTCGTATCCGGAAACTTCTGACAACCACTGCTTCAAATCAGCTCGCTTAGCCAATCGCTTTAGTCGCTTGCCTGATAAAAAATACAACGCCCAAGCCGCGTCAGAAGAGCTAGCTTGCGAAAAGTAGACTTTCATCGCTTCCACCTTCGCGTTAGTGGAAGTCGTAACATCGAGAGATTCGTAAAGCTTAACGAATTCCCTCACGCTCGATCTCCTTCCGCCTCCGCATCATCGTATTCGGAATTTCGCGACGATTCGATTGCAGATGCTTCAATGCCGCGCTCTTCCAAAAATCGTACCAGAACATCCGATCGTCCATGAGTCGCCAACACCCGACGCGCCCCGGTTTCCTCAATAGTCTTCACCAAACCCTCCCAATCGGCATGATCCGATAAGACAAAGCCACGGTCGTGTCCACGACGCCTGCGATTCCCTCTCACCTGCATCCAACCTGAGCAAAACGCGGTCGAGCACTTTCCAAAACGCTTCATCCAAGGCGTGCCATTGGCTCCCGGCGGCGCAATGATCAGATCCTCAGCGAAGTCTTTGGCGGCCTTCTTTTCGCCGACGACAACCGCCGGAAGCGTATCAACCATCTCGATACCATGATCTCTATAGATTTGCGTCAACGGCTCTACCGCTCCATGAAGCAGAACCGGCCGATCCGCAAGATCCTTCAAAGCCCCCAACACTCGCTGGGCTTTGCCCAAGGCATAGCAAAAGAGAACCGACGCCTTACCCGACGCGCGATTGCCTAGCCACCAATCATGAATTCCCGTCACGACCTCCTCCGTCGATGGCCAATGGTAGATCGGTAAAGCAAAAGTAGCTTCCGTGATAAAGGTATCGCAAGGCACCAGCTCAAACGGCTCGCAAGTCGAATCTCGATCACGCTTGTAGTCTCCCGAAACCACCCACACCTCGCCATCCACCTCCACTCGCGCCTGAGCAGATCCTAAGACATGCCCTGCCGGATGAAGACTTACCTTCGCCCCTCCCAGACGGAATTCCTCTCCAAACTCGCAAGTTTGCAGTGGAAGCTCCGCCCCCAAACGCTTTCTTAGCAGCCCTTCCGAAGACGACGCAGCAAAGTACTGAGAACTCCCTGAGCGAGCATGGTCTGAGTGAGCATGAGTAATCACCGCCCGTTCAACCGGCCTCAGCGGATCTATATAAAAGTCTCCCAACGGGCAATAAAACCCTGCCTCTGTCATTTTGATCACCATGCGTCCTAAAACGATTCTTCTGTGTCCCTAAAAACCAAGAAACACCATGGAACTCCGAGCGGTAAACAGGGATCCCCTTTCCAGCCCACTCCCATCAAGTTCAAAAATGCTCCAATCCTCATCGCATCCCAAGCTCACTCCTCAAGGCCCGCCGTTGACTCCTGCCAATAAACCGCCAAAACCACAACCCGACATTTAATGAGCCGAAACCAAATCCTTTCCATGTCCACCGCCCGCAGCAAGGTCCCCTATCCCGAAACGCCGCGCCTCCTCCTCGAGCGAAACCTTCGCATCGCCGACTCTGGAGCGACCGACGAAGACCTCCTCCTATCCTGGCGCTGGATGACCTACTCACGGTTCGCCGACACCCGCATTTTCGAGCTCTACCGCCAAGGTAAAATGAAAGGCACCGTGACCGTCTCAGACGGAAACGAAGGTCTCGTCGCGCCCATCGCCCTTATGCTCGACAAGGACATCGACTGCGTATCATGGACCCACCGCGGCATGCCCGGCCAACTCATCTGGTCCGACCATCTCGGCGATCACGTCTCTCAATTTCTCGGCAACGCCGCCTCCCCCACCAAAGGACGCGAAGGCAATGCCCACCACGGCGACCCTGCCAATCGCTCCTATCCCATGATCAGCCACCTCGGCAAAATGTCCTCAAACGTCCTCGGCGGCGCCGACTCCCAGAGACGTAAAGGACACAAAGCCGTCGGCGTCACCTTCTACGGAGACGGCGGCTCCTCCACCGGCGAAATCCACGAATCCCTCAACCTCGCTTCCACCCTCGACCTACCCGTCCTTTTCATCATCGAGAACAACAATTACGCCTACTCCACCCCGCTCGACGAGCAATACAAAGGCAAACTCGTCGACCGCGCTCAAGGCTACGGCATCCAAGGCATCGAACTCGATGTCGCCGATATCGAGGAGAACCTCAAAGTCTTCCAAGATGCCATCGACGCAGTCCGCGAAACCAGCCGCCCCATCCTTATCGAGATGCACACACTCCGCCTACGCGGACACGCCGGCTACGATACCCTGGACTACATCGACCCCGAGCTTTCCCAAAAGTGGCTCGACGAAGACTGCCTCAAAAACCTCCGTCAGGGCCTCATCGACAAAGGCTACGGCGACCGCATCGAGTCCGAAGAAGCGGAAATGAGAGCCTTCGTCAACGATACCGTCAACCATGCCCTCAAACTCCCCATGCCCAACCCCGAGGGCCTCCTAGAAGACGTCTTTTCCCAAACCGAAACGACCACCGACTGGAATGCCCAAGCCGATCCAAGCGAGACGGTCACTTTCGCCCAAGCGATCAACCGAGCCCTCGATACCATCCTCGCCTCGTCCGAGGAGTCCCTCGTCATGGGTCAAGACATCGCAGACTACGGAGGCCCCTTCAAAATCACCAAAGACCTCCTCGGCAAATATGGCAGGAGCCGAATCATCAATACGCCCATCTGCGAATCCGCCATGGTAGGCTACGCCACCGGCCAAGCGATTAACGGTCACCGCCCCATCGTCGAATTTCAATTCGCAGACTTCGCCACCGACGCCACCACGCAAATTACCCTTAACGCCGGCACCTACCACTTCCGATCCGGAGCGAAAGTCCCCCTCGTCATGCGCTTCCCCTGCGGCGGCGGACTCACCTTCGGTTCCTTCCACTCGCAAGACCTCGAAGCCCTATACACCCATATCCCCGGCATCAAACTCCTCTACCCCAGCACCCCACAAGATGCCTTCGACGCCATGCTCGCCGCTTACGAAGACGACAACCCCGTCGCCTTCTTCGAGCACAAGAACCTCTACAACCTCCTCAAGGCGCCGGTTCAGTTCAACCCCAACTACAAAGACATCTGGCAGCCCGCCCTCCGCCGCCAAGGGGACTATGCAACGGTAGTGACCTACGGCGAAATGACTCTCTGGGCCAACGACGCCCTCCAGTATCTAGAAAAAGAATACGACGTCGCATGCGATCTCTGGGACCTCCGCGCCCTCAATCCCCTCAAGCTCGACCGTATCCAAGAATCCCTCGCCAAGACCGGCCGCCTCGTCGTCATCACCGAAAGCCGCCGCAACGTAGGCTTCGGAGCCGAACTCGTCAGCAGCCTGATGGAAAGCAACTTCCACGACCTAGAAGCCGCCCCCCTAAGAATCGCCTCCCAAGACATGCCCGTCCCCTTCTCCGAGCCCTTGGAAAAAGCCTACCGCCCCACCACCCAATCCATCCTAGAACAACTCACCGACTGGATCGAAGGCGCGTAATCTCAAAAAAACCAGACCTACCTTTAAGCTCCTTAGCGCCCCTTCGTGAACTTCGAGGGCAAAATTGAAATTCCTATTTCATCCAATCTCAACTGGTCAAAATCAAACTACTAGCAGTCGACCGCAACCGCTATTCCAAAACGAATACTCTGAAGAACGCGGGACTCATCGGCGACGCAAGGGTAGCTTCGATTCTGTAGCGATTCGTCCCGATCTTCACCGCGGTCACGTCCTGAACGGCAGTCCAAACCACTGGCGACTCTAAATCGCTCGCCTCTACGCCAATACTGTCCGCATTCGCTTCAGGCAATGTAACTTCGAATACATAAGTCGCGCCGTCCGAATTATCGAAGTCCGCAATTTCAACTATAATGCCGTCAACGAAAGTTGTCGTCTCCGCCGTCGCCGCCTTATCTTCAACTAAGCCGACATAATCCGTTGCCACGCTGTAGAAGGAGTAGCTCTTACCCGTTTCTCCTGAAAACTCGAGGCTCGTTTCCGTAGTCGCAGCCTTCCAAAGCGAAAACGATCCGCCGTTAATCGACCTGTATACGTTATAGAATGCGATCCCCGATCCAGAGCCATCGTCTCCGCTTAGAGTAACTGTAAAAGTACTCGAAGCGGAAGTCGCCGGACTCGACGCGGAACTCGACGGCTTGACCAAATCGATCGTGTGCACCGCCTCGGGCGTGACAATCGGATCGTTCACATCGAAAACAATGTTTGCGATATTCCTGAACTCAGTTCCATCGGGCAGATCGCTCTTCTGCTGAACCCGGTAGGTAAAGAAGCCTTCGCCTAGGCCGTCTCCTTCCTCGACTTGCAGAAAGCCATCGAAAGCGCCTAGCGGAGTAGTGCCCGTATCCGGATCTATGGAGTCGAATACGAAAGTGATTGCTCCTGTCTCGGGATCGAACTCGGCATCGACCTTGACGATCAAAGGCGAGCCATCTCCATTTTCGTAATCGACCATAGTTTCGAACGCCTGGCTTCCTTCAGGAGCATCTAGGCTGAGTTCACCCCAACCGAACTGCAGAAACTCGAAAGTACTGTAGTCGAAATCTGGATCTAACTGATCGGTAATCGTCACCCGCAAGGCTGGGGCCGTCGCGCCTTCCTCTGGATCGTTCTCGAAAAGAACCGTATAAGGGATAATGATACCGCCCGGTATGAAGCCTTCGGGACCAAAGCCGTTTGCTCCAAATTTGTCGTTAGGATCAAAAGAGCCAACAACGCCTGGCCACTGCCGAGAGTCCGGAATATCGATCTCCGGCACATTCAGCTCCGGCACATCTTCCGGTTCCTCGTCACAACAGAGTTGAGTGACCGGCACATAGTTATTGAGGTCAAAGAAACTTAGATCGATGTTCGAAGGCTGGACGAGATCAGAAGAGAAAAGCGACGCTTCGCCGCCCTGCGAACCTGCTTCCACAAAGAAATCGTCGAAGGGAATCTGAAGCTCGCTCTTTTCGCTCCAAGACCCGTTGCTAAGCGTAGCTTGACACAGAATCGAACCACCCAAGAAGTCGTCAGCATCGGACTCCGAAGGAACGTTCTCCGCCCATACGATGAAGGGATTCGAATTCATGACCTCCATCGCAGGAGAAGCCGAAACAGGACCGTCGCTCAACAGCTGGCGAGACAGCCAGAGCATATTCGCAGCATCCCATTTTCGGATATAGAGCTCTGACTCGACGCCGTTTACCTCTAGCCAAGTGAGGTATAGGTCGCCATTCGAAAGCAAGTGGAGCTGCAAGCCCGTCGCCATTCCAGGAAGCTCGCCCAAAAGCTGCGGCGCAGTCCAACCGCTTTCCGTCTGCCGGATAAAGCAGATATCCGCAGTCTCGTAGGCTTCAAAAGCTTGCTCATCAGTCGAGTCTCCATCCAAAGAACTCATATCCGCGTGGGCGAAGACCACGATCAACTGCCCCATAGAATCGCGGATCGCTTGGACTTCCCGATTGGCCCCTGTAATGCCCGGCAAAGCAATAGGCGTAGCCCAATTTGCGCCATCGAATTCTGAATACATCAGCTCATTCGAAAACACCGTTAAGTCTTGCCCATTTTCGCGAATCCATATGCCCGCTGCCATGCCCCCAGAGGTTTCAAACAAGGTAGCAGGCCCTTGGTCCCGCAAGTCGCTCGCAACATCGCTCACAACCGACTCGGCAACGCCGGGCAAACTATAAACGCTTCCCGTGCCAAGCTTCTCGTCCCGGACTCCCGTCTCCGTGATGTCCCAACCTTCAGGAGTCGTATAAGTCCGAACGTAGTTTCCGCTGTCATTTAATACCGAAATCAGATCGTCTCTTGGTAGTGCTGAGGTAGGCGCGTCATCCAGCAGCGAATACTTGAACTCGTGAGTCCGCTTCCAAATCCCGACTTTCCCTTCGACCGTTCCCTTGATGAAGATGTCCTTGAGTTCCACGCCGTCACGGTCTGCCTCTATCTTGAGATTGCCGGTGAGGGAACCCGTAAGCGACAAGGCGCCCCCTATGGCGCTGCCTACGGCATAGCCGCCAACCCCAGTCTCCAAAGAGAAACTGCCAAAAGACGGTAGCAACTCGATCTGCTCCCACTCGAAATTCCCTTGAAAAGTGCCATCGACCTGAATGCCCACGGCAATGTCAGCAACTGGGCCAAGGCTGAAGCTCAAATTGGGAATGGCCACACGCGATCGTACCCGTACCCCAGCGCTGGCGGTTACGTTCTTAAATTCCCAGCGACAGCTATCTCGATTGAGTTTCCAACCTGCATTTACGCGCCCCTGACCCGTAGCGAAAATGCCCTCGCCGGTCTTTTTGTCGTACAGGAACTTAAGATCGAGATCTATGCGGCCCGCAGCTTTGCCCTCGCGCAAATTAGCCTCGCCGCCCCATCCGCCTATAATTGAAACTTCATTCGCTCCGAACAATCGCTTCAAAATTGCGGGCTGATTGTCCCCGAGCTTCAAAAGGGTAAAGGTATCGGAGTAAGCAACTTTAAAGTCGCGGCAAATCTCAGAGGCTTGCGTGTGGAAAATATCTCCCGGCGCCGCAAAGTAGAGGAGCTCGTCCGGCTTTTCGTTAAAATAGAAAAAGTCGTCTGAATCCTGATCCAGTGGAGGTAGCTCTACAGAGAAGTTCATCACTTCCATCCCCAAATCGTCGGAAGTCAAAGCCCTGCGGTAGTAGTATAGGTCCGAATCTTCATCGGAATCTGCAACGTCATAGCCCAGCCACATGACGACCGGCAAATTCTGATCGTCCAACACGACATCGAAACCGGTATACGCTACCTCTGGATGAGCGGCATATTCTACCGGCTCGTGCCAAGTCCAGCCGCCATTGCCGTCAGGCTTAGCGATGGAAACAACGATTCGAATGTCGTTCGGATCCACAACCGCTTCAGGATCTTCATCAACTCTTCCCGCAGCCTGCTCCATGAAAACCGCAATCGCCGGTTCGTTTTCGAGCAAAGTGGGTCCGTATACAATTTTCGGGCTCGTCCCTGGTCCAATGATGCGCGCAGTCTGCCATGCGGATTCCTCATAATAGCTGTGCATTACAACGCCCCGTCGATTGAAGAATATATGAGGAATCCATCGATATCCAACATTTGGATATCCGTGTATTGCGTCGCCTCGTCGATTGGATCGAAGCTATTGTTCGCCGAAAGTACAAAGATCTCGTCCGTCGCGACTTGACCTCCATGCACCACCACAGAATTGGAACTAGGAGAGAAGCCGTCAGTAATTACTTGATACGAGCCGCTCGGCAACTGACTCACGTCGAAGCTGCCATTGCCTGTCGTATTTACTATAAACACATCGCCGTCGGCGCTTTGGTCGATTAAACGTATCTCGGTGTTGCCTATAGGGTCGCCATTCGCATCCCTCGCGATACCTTCTATCGTGTTATCTCCAATACCCGTTATTTGCGCGTAAATGCAGTCAAGCAGAGTTTCCCCATCGGATTCTTCGATACCGATGCTTCGAAGCCTCTCCGCCTCTTCGGCAATGGCCGAATGCATATCCTCCATCGTTTCCCCGACCCTGTCCCGAAACTCCGAGTGATAGAAACTCATTTCATTCAGCATATCGAAATCCGCCGGCGAGTCATCCACCGCGACGGACTTCACTTCTTGGTGGATCATCTCGCCTCCTGGGTCCGTATCGCCTAATCCCGTGTAATAGATACTCCTCTCGATTGATTCTCCAGGAGCCAGCATGCCAGACTCGCCGTCTTCGGATATAGGCAGGTAAACGAGTTCTGAACGAGGTTCGCCGTTAGGAGATGTTGAATACATTCCTCCGAGATCGCCACTCTCCAAAGAGCCCTCCAAGACTACCATTGCAGGTATATCGTAATCAAAGGGATTCGTGATAACCAGATCGAGAGGAGTTGGGGCCAGCGGGTTGATCCGCAGAAAATCGGGAGAGCGAATAACGACTTCCGGCTTGGGCGTAGGAGGAAGCGGTTCAAGAAGTATGAGCTCAAAGCCCTCCGCCAACTCCGTCGAACTCTCAGACTTCACCACGATCAAGTCGTACTTGCCCAACTTGTCGCCGGAAAAAAGGAAGGGCGCAGTTAACGTTCCAGAGTCTCTGAAAAGCGTCTTCTCTGCCTCGATTACATCGCCATCGTCAGAATGCCGCAACTGCACGGAATCCCCTTCCTCAAATCCTCCGCCTTCAATAATGAGAGTTACCGGACCTCCATTCCCAGCCACTTCAGGACGATTTCTAACGATTGAAAAATCAAGAGCCGCCACGTCGATCGCAACGTTTTCTAGGCCAGTCCCAGCGTCATCCAAAACAAGCAGCAAATACACGTCCTCCACCGAGTCCAAGTTGAACTGCAGTTCCGCTTGCTCGCCCTCATCTGCATCATCCTGCAAATCGAACTCGAAGTTTGTAGGCACATCTCCAATACGAGTATAAAGATGGGTAGACGCCTCGGGACCTACCGGAGCAACTACTATTCTGAGGTCGCTGCCCAAGAGATTCGATCCGTCTATACGATAAAGACGGCTCTCTTTGCCCTCTTCAACAAAGCTCGACATAGTTGTCGTATCGATAGGCAGTGTCTCCACTTCTACCGAATACTCCTTTCCGGAAGCTGCCGTATTATTCGCATCTCGGTACTCGATCTGAGTAGCCTGAAAATCGGCGCGTACGATTAACCTGTATGAATTGTTGATCAGCGACGGAATCGTGATTGAGAACGTATGCGTGTAAGACGCGCCCATCGCCAAGGTGTTTGGACGAACAGCCGAACCGGCAAAAATATCGTTAATATCCCATTCGCCATCCCGAGAGAAATAAACCCCGTCCATCCAAGTGCCCAAGGCATCCGCTCCCCCTTCATTGGTAACCGTAAACTCAACCTCGGCAGTATCGCCCGGCATCAAAACCCCTGTCGAAAGAGCCTCGGCTAAAGACAAAGGAACATTGTTCACCAAAATCTGAATACTGTCTGCATCGACAGCCAAATCAGGATTCTGCGTCGGATCCGAAGAGCCCAGTCGTTCATAGGCTCCAATATCAACGTAACTGGGAGACCCTACCCCCGTATCCAGAATCCCTGAATCATCGAAACGAGGAAAACCGCGAGCATCCACCCCAGGAGCCAAAGATCCGTCCGCCGCATCGATTAGAGGCGAACCGGCAGCAAAATCGTAATTGCCATTGTCGACATCTACCAAAAGGGGATCAGCCTCAATGTCTCCCGTCCTATCCAGTGGCTGCCAGTCATCGTCCGTGGCATGCTCATACGCTCCACCCGTTGCATCAGGACTGTAATAGAGGTTGTGGCGCGTGGTAATTTTTGGCGTGGTTGCACTGGCTTTGATCGCGGAATCGCTGTATCCGATAAAGAGATTATTCGCTACAGTGAGCGAGGTAAAACCTGGGTCGGTAATTCCAATCTGACCGCCGACGAAGGTACTATTGCTGATCCTCAAATCTCCTGTACCTAGAAAACCCCAACGGACCCCTTCCGTCTCAGAGTTTTCAAAAATGCAATTCTCAATAGTAAAGCCATCTAATCGATTCGCGTAGACCGCAGAACCCAAGGAATGACTTACGCGAGCGCCGCTCATGCTGAGACCCGACAAATTCTGGAACGCGCCGAATTCGATAGCTGCCTGAGACCCAAACGCTCTTCCTGCATAGCGCAGTTCAAAATTCTCCAAAGTCGTATCCTCCCCAAGCACGAGAAGACCCAGCCAATCGCCTGGCGAAGGAGTGGTCGCCGAACCATCTCCATTGGTATCGCCCCCCACTGAATCGTCTAGCAAAGAAGTGAAAATGACCGGTCTGTCAGGGTCCCCATTTATGATAAGCGGCGCATTTCCGCCGTCGCCGATAAGTATATTAGAGTTTGGCTCAACCTTTACGATCGTTCCCGGAAAGAAGCTGATAGAGGGACTTCGGGCAAAGCTGCTGTTTGAATTGCTTAGAGAATCATCCAGCACCACCACCTCAGTATGCCCCAATATTACCGGATGAGTATTTGAACCTTCCTCAACAAAAGTAATCTTTCGGCCGACATTATCGCCCATCTCAAAATCGTTCAAAGTGAAGTTGAGGTCGAACAAATCGAGCGCCAGCGCATCGCCTGTAATGTCGTCTATAAATACCCCATCTAAATCGATATTGCCGCCTTGAAGACTGAGAGCCTCGATTGCAGTCCCTATTATCCGAAGATCCGAGACCGTCGCGTTTACCGATTTGAACCGCGATCTCAAGCCCACATCCGCAACGTCCGTAATCGTTACGTTTCGGAGTTGGATGTCAGCGCCTCCATCGAGAAGTATAGCGGGCGTTCCGGTCCCGCTGGGCCCGAGCCCTTCAAGCCCACCGTATTTAATCTCCAAATACTCTATATCTCCAGTCGCAGCGCTGGCTTGCTGGAAGACGAAACCGTCACGATACCAGAGACTGAACCAATCGCCAGCCGCGGGAAGCGTGCTCCCGCCATCTCCATCTGAATCGCCGCCAGAAGCATCGTCGAAAAGGGAGGTGAAAATTACTGGATTGGCTTCCGTACCATTCACTTCAAGGTGGCCATCTACCTGCATTCCCTCAAACTGCTCGAACTTTAGAATCGCGCCCGCTTCGATCGTCAGGCTCCCTCCCTGGGCTACTTGAATATCTCCCGCTCCAAAGCTTAGCTCCGTCACCACATAAACGAATCCGCCGTAGAGGGTGCAGCTCGTACCATCCCAAATCGATGAGCCAACGAGCATCACATGAGCTTTGTCCGCAGGCCCCTCCAGAATAGTTCCCGACAGATTTACCGGAACCGAAGCGTAGTGCGTAATCGCCTGCTCACCTGTGTCAGCGACTAGATTGTTGGTCAAGTTTATCGGATCCGTCTCTCCTACAGCGAATACATGAATGCCATGCGATCCCGTATTGCGAACCTCTGTCTCATTAACTGTTCCTGGCCGAGCAAATTCAATCCGAATGCCAGTCGTAGCGCTTTCCTGCACAAGACAGTTCTGAATGTTGAAATCCCCTACCGTGCGAATCGCTCCATTGAAACTGCCGGACCCCGAACCGGAATACCAAACCTCCGTGTATTCAAAATCTATAAACGAGTCGCTGTCCCCGTTACGTATGTAAGACCAATCGCCCGGAGCAGGGCTTGAGCCATCACCGTCTTCATTCGTGTCGCCTCCAATGGAATCATCCGCCAAGGAAGTGAATCTGACAGGGCTCCCGCTTTGACCTCTCGTCTCCATCTTGCCGCTTACATTTATAGACCGCCCAGAATCCACCTTTATATCAACCCCCGCCTGAATTCTCCAGGTAGCGTCGTCGTCCACATACATCGTGTTTTCAATGAAGTAAGTCAGTTCCTCCTTCCATTCTTGAAAATCCTGAACCGTACTCCCGTCCACGACGATCGCGTTATCCCGTCCACTATTGGTAGCGACCGTGCCCGAGGCTTCTATCTGATTCTCCAGCCAAAATCGATATGCCCCGTCGCCTGCGCCATCAATCACGTTGTCGACCAGAATCGAGGATCCGTTTTGGTCGGACAGGACAAATCCGTATTCAGTCACGTTCTCGACTCGGTTGCGTTCTAGAATAGCGTCCTCGTCCTGCACCGAGATTCCATCACCTTGGCCGTTCCGTATCAAACTGTCGTATACAGCGAGCAACTGGCCAAAACTCCTAATCGAAGCGCCTTGGCTGCGGCCCGCATAGTTCATTTCCAGATAATTGATGTTCGCCACGCCGTCGTGCGAAATATCGATTCCGCCCCAATCACTGGCAGCCGGCGTGGTCGCGCCAGCATTGCCGTTTACATCACCCCAAGGGGAATCGTCATTGATCGACGTCATCACAACCTCGCTGCCTTCCGATCCATCGATGTGCAAGTTGCCCCTCACGAGGAGCTTCCCGGAGTTGTCGCCCATCACTCTCGTACCCGCAGGAAGGGTCAACTCGCCGCCAGCAACCACCGTACAAGTGGCAGAGAGGTAGTAAGGCACTACATCGTTCCAAGTCTGACTATCTTCTATCGAACCACCATCGATGCGAATCGCCTTAATCCCGGTTCCTGAGAAAGAGCTTCCCGTACTCGTCCACCTTTGGACTCCAAAAGTACGAACATGATCGCCGCTTACGTCGGTAGAACTCAAACCGCTGGAAATGAGAGTCGAGCTCGACCCCTCCTGTAAAACTCCTGCACTACTGGTAGAGTTTCCGATCCGTTCCAGGGTTAAGTTCTCCAATTCTATGGTCCCAGAACAACTACTAGTTATTCGAACTCCACCGTTGTTGAAGTCGAGTATCGAGGTATTTCGAATAGCCACATTCCCTCTAATTACATAGATGCCGTAGCTAGACCGACCACCCCAACGCAGCTCCGCATGCTCCAAGGTCAAAACCGCATCGTCGGAAGTCGTCTCGATAAAAGCCCAAGAATTTGCCGCGGGCGTGGTAGCATCTCCGTCACCGTTCGTATCACCGCCCACAGTATCGTCCTTTATCGACGTAAAATAGATCGGCGAACCGCCGGTGCCCACGGCCGTCATCGTGCCCGCAACGGTTATCTTACGAGAATCGCTTAGCTTCACGATTGTTCCCGCTTCAACCGTCACAGTCACCCCGGCCGATATAGTAACATTGTTAGGAATTTCAATCGAACCACTCCAGGTCTCGTCAGAACTGATGGTGCCTGATTTCTCGAGGGCCGAAAGACTTGGACTCAAAAGCGTGAGCGATGAAAGTCCGAAAAAGAAAGCAAGGATCCATGCCCTGCCTGAGGAGGAAGATCTTTTGTTCATGAGCCAGATAGGGATATAGAATTTCCGTGGAGTCAGAAAACTCGGTCTGAGAGCATAGCCTACAAAGTCCGACTAACTGTAAATTTTCTGATAAATTAACGAAAACTCAAGGTTTCATTCATTTAGCGGCTACGAAATTTCACCGCGAATCGAAATAAGGCCCCACAGAGTCGCATTTTCTAAGAATCAGTCAGCCTGAGCCTGATAGAGCAAAGATCCTGTACATGCCCTTTGAAACTCCTAAACCACTCTCTTGTGTCAGAAACCACCTCCAATCTAAACTGGTCCAATATCAAGCTCTTCGCCATGGACGTCGACGGCGTCCTCACCGACGCCGGACTCTACCTCAGCGAAACCGGCGAAGAACAAAAGAAGTTCAGCATCGTCGATGGTCTCGGCCTCGTCCTCTGCCGCGAAGAAGGCATCGAACTCGCTTGGATCTCCGGACGTATGTCTGGAGCCACTACACGCCGGGCCAACGAACTCAAGATCCCTCACCTGGTCCAAGGTCACGTCGACAAAATCTCCGCCCTAAAAGCCATCATAGAGCAACTCGGCGTCACGGCCGAAGAAACCGTCTACATGGGTGACGACACAATAGACGCCTCCGCCATCGCTCACGCCGGCATCGGAGTCGCCGTTCCCGAGGCCCAAGACCCAGCCCTCGAAGCCGCAAACTATATAACTAAACGCTCCGGCGGGAACGGCGCCGTCCGCGAGGTCTGCAACCTCATTCTCCAAGCGCGGTCCTAAGAACCACGTCATGCTTCTAAAGCTATCAAATCTCCGTCGCTCAGTCCTAGTGACCAGCGCCCTGCTTCTCTCTCAAGCCGCCTTTCCTCAAGGGGACTCCCTCCAACTTTCCGGCGCTTTCGAGAACTTCGCCGCGCCCGCCTACAACGAAGAAGGCTACCGCATCTGGTACCTAAAAGGAGCCAAAGGCCACTATATCAGCAATGACGAAGTGCTCGTCGAAGATCTCCAGATCCGCCAGCACTCGGGCGACGCCACCGACCAAGTCATTTCCACCGCCTTCAGCCCACGCGCTACTTTCCGCCGCGAACAAGCCCTCGCCCACGGACCAAGCTCCCTCACCCTAGAAAATGAATCCTTCAAGCTCTACGGAGAAGACTGGGTTTGGGCAGCCCGCGATCAGCGCATAACGCTCAACCAAAACGTAAAGATCACCTTGTTCGACTCACTGGGAAACTCGCGAGCCGAAACTGCCGGCGCCTCTCCCATCGCTACCATCATCGAAAGCGAGCGAGCCCTCCTCGATCGCAGTGGCGACAACGCCAAATTCATCTTCACTGGCAATGTCTTTCTCGATGGAGCCCAATTAGATCTCGATAGCGACGTCCTCGAAGTCTTCGCCACCCAAGTGAAGAAAACCGAAGCAGGCGAATCTGTCGGCGGCAAAATCCAACGCATCCTCGCCAAAGGCAACGTCCACATTAAACAACCTAACCGCGTCACCACCGCCGGACAAGCCGAAGTTTTCCCCGAGCAGGAAAAGATCGTTCTCCAAGACGCGCCCCGTATCCAGCAAGATGGTCTCGCCATCGACGGAGGCGACCTTCTCACCATCGACCGCCGCATCCAGCAAGCCACTTTCAAAGGCAGTTCCAACAATCAAGTCGAAGCCATCGGCCCAGCCCTCAAGAACTTCAGCAGTAACGAAGAAACGGATACAAATACCTCACGATCGACACGTATCGCCTCCAACGAAGCCATCGTGTCCCTCGACGAAGACAATAAAACCTTATTCACGTTTATCGACCAAGTATCTCTCGACGCTACCAACCTAGCCCTTTCATCGGATCGACTCGAAGCCTACGCAGCTGATCTTCAGCAAAGTGAAGAGCTCTTCGGCAAAGACGGCGCCTTTCAAAAAATCCTGGCAACCGGCAACGTCGAGATTGCCCAAATCGAGCGAACCGCCTCAGCCGGCAAAGCCGAAATACTTCCCACGCAAGAGAAAATCGTCCTCTCCGAAAACCCCAAACTCCAACAAACCGACACCCGCGTCGAAGGCGGCCTTACCCTCACTATCGACCGCGCCAAAAGCCAAGTCGATTTCATCGGAGACAACGACCACCGAGTCCAAGCCATCACCACCTCCATCTCCGATCTCGGCTTCTCCGTCATTCCCCAAAAGGAAGAAGAATCAGCTTCCGAACCGGTAGGAGGCTCCCAGCCTAGCTCTGAGAGCAAGGCTGGGGTCGATAGCCAGCCAGCCCTAGCCGAAGACGAGAGACAGGTACCGGCTGCGAATCCCGATGCCGCTGCCCAAAAACTCGAGAATGTCACCCCCTCTCCCCCACCTTCCAGCTCGCCCGACCCCAAAGAACTCGCCTCTTCTCCCGAACCCCAAATTGTCCTTTCCAATATTGCCCGCGAACCCACCCAAATCACTTCCGATAACCTATACGTCCGCAACCAAGGCCAGCGCACAGTCTTTCGCGCCGTAGGCTCCACCGCCCTTCGAGCCACTAACCTCAAGCTCGATTGCGACGAGCTAGAAACCTTCGTCGCCAGCGAGAGCTCCGCGAACCAAACCAACAGCCCATTTGGCGGCGTCCAACGCATCCTTGCCAAAGGGAATCTAGAAATCGAACAAGAACAACTCACCGCAATCGCCGATCAAGCCGAAGTCCTTCCAATCGAAGAGAAGATTATCCTCACCGGCAATCCCCGAGGCGAAAACAAGACCACCGGAGCCACCTACGAAGGCAGCAAAATTATCTTCGACCGCAAAAACCAAAAGCTCTTCATCGAAGACTCCTCCATTGAAGGCTCTCTCGCCGCCGAAGAACCCGAGCCTAGTGTGGCGCCCAACAGCCAGCCCTCCGCAACCGAAGGCGACGGACAGGCGGCAGCGGACACCCCCTCAAGCCCAACCGAAAATCCCCCCTCATCCCCATCCTCTTCATCCTCATCTTCATCTTCATCCAAGCCGCAGACCGTACAAACCTCACCCGATTCGGAAGTATCTCCCCAAACCGCCAGCACCTCATCGCAAACGGCTCCAAAAGAAGAACCCAAGTCACCTTCCCAAGAAGAGGAACCAGAACCAGCCGAAGAACTCGAAAAGAAATCCCCTCGCTCCCGCGACCTCCGGGGCCGCTAACTTCGAAAACGTTCGACCTCCCAAATTTCCCTTCTACCGTCCCCTCGTTCATGTCCGAAACCAAAACCACTGTCCCCGAAACAGCCCAAGCCCCCGCCGCCGAGAAACGCCAAGGCCTCATCGAAGCGCGGGGCCTCGTCAAAGAGTACGGCAATCGCGCAGTCGTAAACGGAGCCACCCTCGACATCAAAATGGGCGAAGTCGTCGGACTCCTCGGTCCCAACGGCGCCGGCAAAACCACCACCTTCTATATGATAGCGGGCCTAGTCGAAGCCACCCGCGGATTTGTTCTCCTGAACCGAGAACCCATCACCCACCTCAAGATCCACAATCGCGCCCGACTCGGTATCGGCTACCTCCCTCAAGAACCCAGCGTCTTCCGCAAGCTCACCGTTTGGCAGAACATCCAAGCCGTCGCTGAAACCCTCACGCTTTCGCGAAGAGAGCGAAAAACCGTGATCGAGAAACAACTCGCCGACCTTGGCCTCACCTCGCTCGCCAAGCAAAAGGCCTACACCCTTTCCGGCGGCGAACGCCGCCGCCTAGAAATCGCCCGCTGCCTCGTCACCCAACCCGATTTCATCCTCATGGACGAACCCTTCGCAGGGGTCGATCCGATCAACGTCGCTGAAGTCCAAAAGATCGTCCTCGCCCTCAAAGACCGTGGTATCGGAATTCTCATTACCGACCACTCCGTCCGCGAAACTCTGGCCATCACCGATCGCGCCTACCTCATCCACGAAGGCAAAGTCCTCGTCAGCGGCACCCGTGAATTCCTCGTCAATGACCCCCAAAGCCGAAAGATCTACCTCGGCGAAGACTTCAACATGTAGCCGCAAAGGAGGTTGGACTTCAGTCCGAACCAACTCCAAGCTAATCCCCCTATCCCAATTGTAGGTTGGGGCGTCGACCCGACAAACCCAACCCGATCCTCTGCAATCTATACAGCTTCAGACTATCCACCTCCGCAAGCGCCCACAGCCGCATGAAACTCAACAAGCCCATCAAGAAAATCGACGGACTCCCCGTGAAGGAGTTTCTCGATAAATACGCCGACCACCTGAAACTCGAATGCGTTGCCGGCGAACGAGGGCTCAAGCGCATCATCAAAGAAGGCTCCGTCAACCGCCCCTCCCTCGCGCTCACCGGCTTCTTCAAATACTTCGCCAACAAACGTCTCCAGGTTTTGGGCGCAGCCGAGATGACCTACCTCCGCTCCCTCCCAGAGACCACCCTACGCGAACGCCTCAACCAGCTCATCGACCGCTCCGTACCCTGCCTCATCATCGCGCGAAACTACAATCCGCTCCGTGTGATGAGGGAACTCGCCGAAGCAAGAGGACTTCCCATCCTCCGCACCTCGATGATCACCATGAACTTCATCAACGCCGGCACCCTCGCGATCGACAGCGAGTTCGCTCCCTCTACCACCGAGCACGGCACCATGATGGATATCAAAGGCATCGGCACCCTCATCCGCGGTTCCTCCGGCATCGGCAAAAGCGAATGCGCCCTGGCCCTCATCGAACGCGGCCACTCTATCGTCGCTGACGACCTCACCCGCATCAAACTCCTCGACGAACGCGACCTCATGGCATCCGCCATGGAACTCAATCGCGGCCACATGGAATGCCGCGGAATCGGCATTATCAACGTCGGCGAAATGTTCGGAGTCCGTTCCGTTCGGCTCGAAAAACGCATCGACCTCGTCGTATCCCTCAAAGAACTCACGCCGGAAATCGAGGAAGACCGCACCGGCCTCGAGCAAAGCTACTTTAACATACTAGGCATCGATGTCCCCCACATCGAAATCTTCGTTCGCCCCGGCCGCGATATCGCCCGCCTCGTCGAAGTCTCCGCGATGGTTCAAGCCCTCAAGCTCCTCGGCCACGATCCTGCAAAAGAATTCAATGACCGCCTCATCGCATTGATGTCCGCCCCCAAGTAAAAGGTCTCATCCCCAATTCTTCTATCTTCCCTCTTCATCCTCATCTTCTATCCAGCATTAAGATAGAAAACTTAGAAAAAGAGAGTCTTGCCGGTACGAGTTACCCAAAATACATCCAAAAGGAGGTTGGACTTCAGTCCAACAAAACAAAGTCCACCGTTCGAGCAAAGCGAGAACCCTGCTTCACCAAAAGCAAAACGCCGGCCATAAGTTCACCAGCCTCCAAGCCACCGTATCCAAAAAACAATTTCGCCTCCACACCCAAATTTCCCTTGACCATTCGCCAGCCACCTCCTCCCCAAATTTTAATGCCTTTCGACGCAAAAAACTTTCCGCGCCAAACCCGAAACACCAACTGATACCAAAGTATCAATAAGCCGTTTTTCTACAGATTCAAATCCAGTTCCCCCCGGAAAATCGGCTCCAGGCCGCTAGGAAAATACGCATTTTTATCTCAAGAAAAAACGCCAAAAGTTATGCGCAGCTAAATGTGAACAACTTGGGCACAAGTAGAGCTTGAGTATGCGGATTTCGTTTACGTAATAGTTACGCGTCCTCCACTCCACATCACCAAGAAGGATCAACATCACTTTCTACGCCGAAGGAATCTCATTACGAAGCCAATAACCTAAACTAAGTCTCTTAAGAACAGTCACTTAAGAAACTCTTTCTTGAAAGCCCCAAAAATCGAAAAATTTCCGCTTTCCAGTC
>JBCCZW010000004.1:0-22693 GCA_039186805.1 Verrucomicrobiota bacterium | reverse complement strand
GTGGATCAAGAAACAGTCGAGCCCATCATCCTTAGTGGAGGCAAAACGCTCTCAATTCATCTCCCATTCACCCAAAACCGATTATACTATCGAAACTCAACGCCAATCATCAGCGTCCCTTTTTGAAGAACATCACACTTGAAACCGATCATCACAATATTGCTCCTCTCATTCGCGGCCACTCTCCACGCCGCCAACCTGCAGCTAGAAATCTCCCACATCCATAGCGCCGCCCCACTCTTTCTAGAATCCCAGCGCTACAAAACGAAAGCCTCCGAATCCTACGCCCTCACTCGGCTCAGCTACCTCCTTAGCGGTTTCGCTCTGCAGACCGCATCCGGAGAATGGATCGAACTGCCGAATGAGGTCGCCTATTTCGACGCCCGTAAACGCCTCCAATCCCACTTGCTCTCAAACGTCGATCCCTCCCAATACACCGCCCTCCGCTTCAACCTCGGCGTGGATAAGCGACGCAACCACTCCGACCCCGCGCAGTATCCTCCAGACCATCCTCTCAATCCCAACCACAACCAGCTCCACTGGACCTGGCAGGACGGCTACATCTTCCTCGCCCTCGAAGGCCGTTACGTGAAAGAAAAGCAGCAAACCGGCTTCGTCTTCCACCTCGCCAACGACTGGAACCTCACCCCGATCACCCTCCCCGCCCAAATCGATCTCCGTCATAATGCCGCCATCGAGATCTCATTCGACCTCAACAAACTCTTCACCTTTCCACAACCCATCACATTTGCAGACGACGGCGACTCCACTCACTCCGACCGAGACGATGCCCTCGCGGCTAAACTCGCCTCAAATATTCCATACGCTTTCCAAGCCGACCGCGCCCTCAGTTTCGCTCCTAAGCGAAAAACGAAACCCCTATCACCCATCGATTTTCCTCAAAGCCATACACCCTACGCCTTCAACCTAAATAAAACCTTCCCGATTCCTGACCTGCCTCCCGACAATCCCCTCATCCAAGAACGCGTAGATCTCGGCGAAAAACTCTTCTTTGATCCTCGCCTCTCGTTCGATAATACAATCTCCTGCGCCAGCTGCCACGATCCCAAGCTCAGCTTCTCCGACCCGCGCAAACTCAGTGTGGGTATCCAAAATAAAACTACATCTCGTCATTCCATGCCTCTCGTCAATCTCGCCTGGAAGGACGAATTCTTTTGGGACGGTCGCGTATCCAGTTTACGAGAACAAGTTATCCACCCGCTAACCGACCCTACCGAGATGGGTTCCGACCTCGACGCCCTCCTCAAAGAGATCGCCGACGACCCCAACTACAAAAGCGCCTTCCCAAAAGCTTTCGCTTCAGGAGAAATCAGCGCCCTAAACCTTTCGCTCGCTCTCGAATCCTTCATCCTCACTATCGTTGCTGACGATTCCCGTTTCGACCAAGCCATGCGAGGCGAGGCCCGCCTTACCGAACAAGAGCGACGCGGCTTCGAACTCTTCATGACCGAATACGAGCCTCGCTCCAAGCGATTCGGAGCCGATTGCTTCCACTGCCACGGCGGCGCCCTCTTCACCGACAATCAGTTTCACGACAACGGCCTCCAAATTCTCGATGCAGATCTTGGTCGCGCTCACGCCACCGGAGAAAAATCCGACGAACGCAAATTTTCAACACCCACCCTCCGCAACCTGACGCTCACAGCCCCCTACATGCATGACGGCCGCTTCGCCACGCTCGAAGAAGTCGTTGCCCACTACGCCGGCCCCATCGAAAAGCGCGACACCCTCGACCCCAACCTCGCCAAACACCCCGCCAGCGGCCTCCAACTCTCTCCCTCCGACCAAGCCGCCCTCGTCGCCTTCCTCAAAACCCTCACCGACCCGGAGGATGGACTTTAGTCCGTCTACTCCCCCTACCAACGATCTTCTATCATCCATCTTCATCCTAATCTTCCTTCCCAAGCTTTGTAAACCTAGCGGAAGTCGAGTGCCGAACGCAGTGAAACAAGAGAAGCACTGCTCCCAAACAACTTCCACCCCCACCCAATCCCTCCTAAATGGAAAACCTCCTCCAAGACCTCGCTGCAACCCTCACGAAGCTATCCCCTACTCCAGCCAACAGTCGCCGCCTTTTTCACGGCCGAGGTCACATTTTCCCCGGTCTCGAATTCCTCGCCATCGATCTCTTCGACCCCATCCTGCTCATCACTCTCTTCAAAGCCCCGCCCCTCCATTTCGAATCCGCCTTTCTTCCCCAGCTCCTCAAGCAAGTCGAAGCCACCCGACTCCAGGCCGTCGTCCTCCAACGCCGCCACCTAAAAAACGCTCCCTCAGAGATCATCTACGGCGAACTCCCCCCTGGAACCTATGCCCAAAGGAATGACCTTCGCTTCCGCATCAAACTCGGCCAGCAGCAAAACATCGGCTACTTCCTCGACATGGAGCCGGGTCGCCAATGGCTGGAAGCCAAGAGCCAAGGCAAACGGATCCTCAATCTCTTCGCCTACACTTGCGTCTTTTCCGTAATCGCTATCGCCACAGGAGCCGATCATGTCTTCAACGTCGATATGAGTCGATCCGCCCTCAACCAAGGTCGCGAAAACCACCGACTCAACAAACTCCCTTCTCAAAAAGCAAGCTACTACGACGGTAACGTATTCAAATCCTGGGGTCGCATCCAACGCAAAGGCCCCTACGACTTAGTAATCATCGATCCCCCCTCATACCAGCCAGGAAGTTTCGTCGCCAAAAACGACTACGCTAAAGTCATCCGCCGTCTTCCCAAGCTTCTAAGGCAGAACGGCTGCGCCCTACTCTCCCTCAACGCTCCCGAAATAACGGAATATGAATTCAAAAATCAAATACAAGCCGCCTGTCCCGAGATGCAATTTACCAAACGCTTGCGCCCTTCCTCCGATTTCCCAGACGTTCACCCTGACCATCAGTTGAAACTCCTAGTATACGAAACTCCAGCAACTGGGGAGAATGCCCTCTAGGGCTCCTATTCGGCGAACTAAATCGCCACCGAATTAGGCGGCGTTCGTGAATGGACTCTTCACCGACAGGAGAATATTTAGTCTAGAACCTTGCCTTCCGCAGAGTCTGGTTTGAACCAGATTTTTGAGCTTATTCCCGAACGCAATCTGATCCAAAATACACTCAAATACCAGCGAAAGAAGCGATGCTTTTCTTAAGCATCGCGCTGGCTTCTAAGATCAGGCGGATGGCAATCGCTTCCAATGAGTTGACGTTCGTGCAACAAAGACATGCTGCCAATCTCCGCTATACTTCTCGCTGTTGTTTTTCTGGTCTCGATCATCGCATTACTGATCCTAATCTGGTCCATTTCATCCGGGCAGTTCTCGATGGGTCCCGGGTCGCCGAATGTCATATTCGATCGGAAAAATCCTGGGAAGGTAGAAGACCCTGCCTCTACCGATGACAAACGTGAAAACCTTCAACAGCTGCTGGTCGCTTCCTCCCAATACCGAATCCCCCAACCTCCCCCAGAGAAGAACGACCCAGCCTCTCGCCGCGACTCAGACGCCTCCACAGCCCTCATCACGCGGTATTTGTTGGCGTCTTCATGCGTCTGGCTAGTACTCGGCTCCTTCTTCGGACTCGCGGCATCGCTTAAGTTCAATTTCCCAGACTGGCTCAACCAAGACTACGAATTCACCTTCGGCGTCCTTCGCGCGCTTCACCTCAACCTAGTCATTTACGGATGGGTCTCCATGGCAGGCATGGGCGTATCCATCTGGCTAATACCTCGATTACTAAAAACGACGCTCGCTTCGCAAAGCCTCGCTATCGTCGGCGGGCATCTCTGGAATCTCGGTCTGATCATTGGAGTCTTCGCCCTCTTCGCAGGCATGACCGATGGGGTCGAATGGCTGGAGTTTCCTTGGAAGACCGACCTTCTATTCGCTCTTGGCGGCGCGCTCATCGGACTACCCATCCTTTCGACAATCCGACGCCGAAAGGTCCATCACCTCTACGTGTCCGTGTGGTACATTGGAGCCGCGTTCGTATGGTTTCCTTTCCTTTTCATAATCGCCAATCTCCCCATTTACGAGGGGACTCAACACGCAATTGTAAACTGGTGGTACGCTCATAACGTCCTTGGTCTTTGGATTACTCCTTTCGGGCTCGGAGCCGCTTACTACTTTATACCAAAAGTAATTGGAAAGCCAATACATTCCTACCAGCTTTCCCTTCTCGGTTTTTGGGCCCTCGCCCTCTTTTACAGCCAAGTAGGGCTTCATCACTTAATCGGGGGCCCCGTTCCCACTTGGCTCGTCAGCCTTTCAGTGGTCAGCAGCGTAATGATGCTCATACCAGTCGCTGCAGTAGCCATCAACCACCACCGAACGATGTGGGGCCACTTTCGCGCGCTTCGTTTCTCTCCAACGCTTCTCTTCGTGGTCACCGGAGCGATTATGTACACTCTCGTGTCCGCCCAAGGCTCCGCTCAATCCCTGCGTATCGTAAACATGACTACGCACTTCACGCACGCAACGGTAGCTCACGCCCACCTCGGGGTTTACGGATTCGCCTCATTCATCCTCTTCGGAGCAATCTATTTCATCTTCCCTCGCTTGAGCGGCAGAAACTGGATTTCTCAACGCCTCATCTTCACCCATTACCTGCTGTCCCTCTTCGGAATAATTCTATATGGAGGCGTTTTCTTCTACGGCGGCGTCATACAAGGCATTCAAATGCAAAACTCTGACATCGGCTTTTCCGAAGTCGTCGCCAACACAAAGCCGTACCTCTGGGTCCGCAGCCTCGCGGGTGGACTAATGACCCTCGCCCATCTGGTCTTCGCCCTGCACATCTGGTGGGTTTGGTACGCCCCCAAAACCAAAAAGAGCTTTATTCCGCAAACTCAATTGGAGTCGAGGGCATGAGAAGGACAATCGGATTTATTGTAGTTGCAATTGGGATACTCGCCTACGCAACCGTCCTGCTAGTGGGAATACCCTCGCTTCAACTCAACGAGCTCGCGTTGCCCGCAGAGCACTCTCCGATCACTGAACCGGTAGCTCGGGGGCGCGAACTCTATATCCAAGCGGGCTGCATCTATTGCCACTCGCAACAAACGAGAGATGTCAACATGGGTCCTGATATTCAGCGCAATTGGGGGCGCTACGCAATTCCCTCCGATTATGTCGGAGACCGCCCCCACCTTCTCGGCACCATGCGCACCGGACCCGATCTTCACAACATCGGAGCCCGCCAACCTAGCGAAGATTGGCATCTGATCCACCTCTATCAGCCCCGATCCGTTCTTCCCAATTCCATTATGCCTTCGTATCAATATCTGTTTCTCGAGTCGAGTCAGGTACCACAAGGCATGAAGGAAGTGCCTGTTCCAGATCAATGGAAACCTGAAGGGAAGAGAGTCATCGCCACCCAAGACGCGTTGGATCTAGTAGCCTATCTTCAATCTCTAGACCATACTTACCCGATCCCCGCCACTACCGAATAAGCGAACAGGAAAGCAAGATGTACGAGGACGAAGACCAAATCCAAGAACGAGAGAAAGCCGATCCCAACGAAGGTGATCGTCCCTGGCCTCTTTCAATGTGGATCCTCATCCTCTCCATGACTTCTTTCGCATTCGCCTATCTGTTGATCTTCTCTGGGGACGGTTCAGTAGGTGACGGGGACCTCAGAGCTAAAAAAGCGAGCGCTCCCTCTGCCTCGAAGGCTGAAACGTCAGCTCCCGCAGAATTGGATTCCCTGAAAGCAATAATCGCCCAAGGCGAAAACGTATACCGTTCAATCTGCCTCGCCTGCCACCAAACGAACGGCGCAGGAATCCCGGGCGCGTTTCCTCCGCTGGATGGCTCATCTTGGGTAAACGGCCCAGCAGAGACGCCAACGCGAATCGTACTCCACGGACTGACGGGACCCATCGACGTGAAGGGCCAGACGTACAACGGAGTGATGCCGGGATTCGCGGCACAACTGAGCGACGACGACATCGCCGCGGTCGTGACCTACATCCGGTCGACTTGGTCCAACCAGACGGGTCCTATCGACTCAGAATTCGTGAACGCGCTGAGAGAAAATTCCGGTCAACGAGGCCCATGGACCGCCAATGAACTCCGGGACGCCGAGTAAGCTATTCCAAGTCTCTGGACTATGGTGCGGGTCTTGCGCCAAGGCCCTGCAAAAGGCCGTATCCAAAAACCCTGACATCGAAGCCTGCTCGGTCGATTTCGCGACCCACACCCTGAAAGCCCAAAGCTCCCACAAGAGAGCGTTCGAAGAAATCAAATCTATCGCGGGGAAATTAGGCTATGCGCTTCATCCCTACAAAGACCTGCAAAGCTCTCTCAGAAGGAGCGAGTCCGAATTCCGATCGCAACTCCTTCGCTCGATTATACTCGCGTTCTGCGGATTGTGGACGATGGCCCTCGCTCTTACCGATTACACGGAGGTCGCAGGGCCTTTATCGGAAAACGAATTCCGGTGGATGGCTTTCGTATCGGGCCTCATTGCTGCGACGGGGATTCTATTTGGAGCCGGAAAATTCTACCTGATCGGCCTCCTCGGATTAATCAAGGGAAAGCCGACTATCGATAGCCTTGTCACCATTGTGTCCCTCGGTTGCTTCGCTTTATCCTGCTTCAACCTCGCACACGGCTCTCGTGAAATCTTCTTCGACTCAGCCATCTTTACGATCGCAATCATTTCTTGGATACGCGTAGGCGCGGCCCGCCTCCAACTTAAGCAATTGAAGGTAATCTTCCATTCCATTGAAGGTCCCGTTGCCTCGGCCCGTCTTGAGGACGGACCTCAATCATACACTGAAAAGCCTATCAACACTGCCACCATCGGTTCTCTCTTTCGCGTCCAAACCGGCGAAGCCATCCCTTTAGACGGCGTTGTCAAACGCGGAGCCGGTCATGCTCAGTCGGCCCTCTTCAATGGTGAAGCCGATCCAATTCCGCTTACTCCAGGATCGAAAGTCATCGCTGGGCAGACGCTGACCGAAGGAGAAATCACTGTAGAATCCAGGTCTGTTTACGGCGAACGCTTCATAGACAAACTCACCCGAGAAACGATAGACTCTTTCCACGTTACTGCGAGCCCGACACCGATAGAACGCCTTCTTGCTTACGCCAGTCCTCTTCTCATACTAGCTGCTGCCGGCTACTTTCTCGGCTCCATATCGCTAGGTCAAAGCTGGCAACAGGCATTCGTATCAGCTATTTCATTACTAATTGTCGCCTGCCCCTGCGCTCTATTCTTTGCAAAGTCGCTCCCCATACTTCAAGCCCAGCAGAAAGCGACCAAAGCAGGAGTCCTCATGCTTAAGCCGCAGAAGATATCGAGTCTACTGAAAATCAAAGCTATAGCTCTCGACAAAACGGGCACCCTAACTGATAGCGCGCCCGAGATACGACTACTGGTAAACGAAACCGACTTTGCGGAATCCGAGCTGTGGTCCGCCCTTTCCGGAGCAGAGAGACATGCGCATCATCCGATAGCCTTCGCGGTACAAAAACGCTGCGCGACTCTCGGGATCGCCCCAGATAAAGTCACCGACGTATCGCTCCATACCGACTACGTGAGTTTCCGCTGGAAGAGCGCTCATTGGACCTTCGGCAGGCCAGACGCGGACCACTCCGATGCGCCTCTAGTTCTGGCTCAAATCGACAAAGAGGGACATCGAGCTCTATTCGCCCTCAGCCCTCTCGCCAACGAAGATACGAAAAAGCTGATTCAACGCCTCGCCCAGTTTGGACCGCTAAGCCTACTCAGCGGGGACCACCCAAGTAGAGTCTCGCAGTTCGCAAAGTCCCACTCGATTTCCGAAGCCCAAGGCCGACTCTCCGCCGAAGAAAAAGCCGCTCATATCCGAAAGAAGCAAATAGAAGTCGGCCCTACTTTGTATATGGGTGACGGATACAACGACATTCCTGCTCTCAAAATATCGGATTTCTCCATAGCGGCTCCCCATGCCGCTCCCGCGACCAGGCTTGCAGCCGATGCCCAAATCATTTCAAGCGATCCTCAAGCCATCCCGCGCCTTTTCGAGATCGCGGCGAGCGCGAGACTAATCGCGCGTCAAAACTCTCTTCTGGCGCTTTTATACAATGCCATCGCCATTCCATCTGCCCTCTTGGGAATTTTCAATCCACTCATTGCAGCCTCAGCCATGGCAGCAGTCACCCTTGCAATCGCCCTGAGTTCCTCTCGATAGGATGAATACCAGATCTCGAAAAACGAACTTCGAAAGGAAACAAATCGAGGCCAATGGGATCGGAACGCCCTCCGTCCAAACCCTATTATAATTCCTCCGCGGATCGCTTTAAGATCCTTTTACATACATTGCCCTTCTGGGCGCAATCAATCGGTCAAGTTTTGCGACTTATTCACTTAGAACACTTTCTGAATAACCATGGCCATAGAATCATTTTTTAAAAACCTGATGCAATCTCCCTCCGCGAAAGGAGCCCTCGGCGGCGCGGCGTCCGGCGCGGTCGTCTCCATGCTGATGAATAAAAAGGCCCGCAAGAAGCTTGGCTCAGCTGCCGTAACGGTCGGAGGCACCGCCGCCGTCGCCGGCCTTGGATACTACGCCTACAAAAAGTGGAACGCATCGAAAGGCAGCGTCTCCTCAAGTCCGAACCAGTCGCCCGCCCAGGCTGCTTCAACCGTCGCGGCCGCGCCTCAAGCGATAGAAGCTCCGCCTTCGATGGAGACAGGACTTCAAGTGAAGATCGTCCTCGCCATGATCGCAGCCGCAGCTGCCGATGGCGCCATTGATCGCAATGAAATGGGTCACCTCTTCCAGCAAATGAATGCCTCCCAACTAAGTTCAGAGGAAAAGTCGCATCTGACCTCCACCTTGAACAGTCCGCCTAACGCGGAGGACATCGCTGCCCTCGCCAGCACTCCGGAAGTAGCTGTGGAACTCTATGCAGCCTCTCTTGCCGCCATCGACCTCGATTCGCCGGCAGAGGACTTCTATCTTCACAGTTTAGCTCAAGCGCTTTCGCTAGATGAGGAACTCGTCAAGCAGCTTCACTCCGACGCCCATTCCCTGTAATCGCATGGACTACAAAATGGGGAAATGAGCGAAAGCGAACTCGTTTCACATCTCGAACAGAAGAACGTTGCGGCCTGGCGAATAAAGCTGGCGCGTCGCATAGAGTCTTCGTTTACCCAGAAAATCACAACGGGCGTCATTCTCTTCAACGCCGTGATCCTGGGAGTGGAAACCGATGCGGCTCTCATGAGCGACCACGGACTTCTGCTGAAGATTCTGGATACGATATGCCTGATCTACTTTGTCGCGGAAATTTCCCTTAAACTCGCAGCCTATCGTCTGAGCTTCTGGAGAAACGGATGGAATTGCTTCGATTTCTCAGTAGTCGCCATCGCCCTCGCTCCGGGAGCCGGCGCCTGGTCCGTTCTTCGTTCTCTCAGAGTGCTTCGCATTCTGAGGCTCCTCACCGTAGTGCCTCAGCTCAAGAGAGTCGTCGCCGCTTTCATGCACGCGATTCCCGGTCTATCCGGGGTCATATTCCTGATGGGCATCTTCTTCTACACCTTTGCCGTGCTCGCCACGAAACTCTTTGGCGATTCCTTCCCCCAATGGTTCGGTTCCCTCTGGCAAAGCCTTTACACGCTCTTCCAAATCATGACCCTAGAGAGTTGGTCTATGGGCATCGTCCGACCCATTATGGAAACCTACCCCTGGGCCTGGGCCATCTTCGTCCCATTTATCGTTGTAGCCACTTTTACGATACTGAACCTGTTCATCGGCATCATAGTCTCCACCATGCAGGAACTAGCCGAGACATCGGATGACAATCCGGTTACCCAAACCGATCTAGAACAAACCATCGCCCGGATGGAAGCCGACCTCAGCGCCCTAAAATCAGCCCTCGTTTCGCAAAAAGAAAAAAAGGACTGAATCTTCACTCTCGCCTTAGCTGAGGCAAATTCAGGTAAAGCGAGTCCGACGCTTGCTAGCGCCTATCCCAAAACCTCGAAAATTGCCGTTGCGTATGAGATGGGCTCTGGCGAGGCGGATTTGACTGGAAGACTATCCCTGCCAAAGCAAACGCGAACAGCAGCCCAGCCCGCCTGATTTGAACGATTCTCTCCAGCAGGAAAGCAATCAGCCCGACAGCGTAGACGCTGCTCAAATAAGCAAAGCCGCAAATAGAATGCCCCGTCGCGAATTTGCCGAGAACATGGAAGAAAAATGGGGGGCCAAACACCATGCGGGTTCGCCAAGCTCAGCGCCTACCATGCCACCGATACGATCCAAGGCGCCGCAGACAGTCGAGCAGAGTTTATTGAAGCATACCAAAGACCTCCCTATGCAGGATAACCATAAATTAATTCATGACTTGCGTAGATTTTGTTAATAAATCTGCTAAGAGTGCTGAATTTTGCGCATCACGGAAAAGTTCGAGCATACCTAGTATCCTATTCTTGGATTCATTTTGACCAATCTGAAGCGATCGCGAAGGAATTGCTAAAGCCTCCAATCATTCAAGCGATGGTACAAAGCTGAAACCCCTGACTAGCCATCGAACCATCAACCATCCTTTAGACTGCAAATGAATCCAGAATCGTTGGACATCCTGTGGGTAATCGTATGCTCAGGCCTCGTCTTCTCTATGCAAGCAGGCTTCCTGTGCTTGGAAAGCGGCTGCACTCGGACCAAAAACAGCATCAACGTAGCAGTTAAAAACATAACCGATTTTGGCCTATCGATTCTCTTTTATTGGGCTTTGGGATTCGGGATAATGTTCGGCTACTCCATGGACGGATGGTTCGGATCGACTGACTTCTTTCCCGATACTTCAAACGAATCTCCTTCCTACGTTTCTTTCTTTATCTTCCAAGCCATGTTCTGCGGCACCTCCGTAACGATCGTTTCGGGAGCGGTCGCCGAGCGGATGAGCTTCAAAGGCTACCTCCTTATCGCAGTCCTTGTCTCAGCCATTATCTACCCTCTGTTCGGGCATTGGGCCTGGGGCGGCGCGATGGCAGGCCCCAGCGGATGGCTGTCCGCATTGGGCTTTATAGACTTCGCAGGCTCTACCGTCGTGCACAGCGTTGGAGGGTGGGTTGCTCTCGCCGCGATCATCGTGATCGGCCCCAGAATCGGTCGCTTCGACGAAAACGGACAATCTCGCCAAATCAACGGTCAAAGTCTGCCGCTCGCCATGCTGGGAGCCCTCATCCTTTGCTTCGGCTGGATAGGATTCAACGGAGGAAGCACGCTAGCTTGGAATGGCGAAGTTCCCAAAATAGTCACGAATACGATCCTAGCCGCCAGCAGCGGGCTTTTCGCATCTCTAGCGTTTAGCTGGTTTCGCCTTAAGTATCCTGACATCAAATACATACTCAATGGACTTCTGGCGGGGCTTGTGGCCATTACCGCGAATTGCCACATCGTAAGCGCAGGAGAAGCGCTCATCATCGGATTGATAGGCTCCCTCGTAATGATTCTCGCCGACGCCGTTCTCGAAAAATTTCAGCTCGACGATGTTGTAGGCTCATTCGCAGTGCACACCGCTGCGGGTATTTGGGGAACGCTCGCCGTCGCAATCTTCGGAGACATTTCGGCTTTCGGCGATAACGCCACCCGTTGGTCTCAATTCTGGACGCAAGCCTTGGGAGTCTCCGTTTGCGCGATCATCAGCTTTATCCCCGCATACACCCTTTTGAACCTGGCGAAGTACGTAATCCGAATCAGGGTCGGAGCTCAGGAAGAGCTCAAAGGACTCAATGCCTCAGAGCATCGCACGACCACCGAGCACTTGGACTTGCTTCGAGAAATGGAACTCCAATCTCGCCAGCTAGATCTGAGTCGACGAGTCTCCGTCGAGCCCTTCACCGAGATCGGACAGATCGCGGCTAAGTACAACGAAGTACTCGACTCGCTGCAGCAAACGGTCGCCCGCAACGAACTAATAGTCCGCGATACCAAAGACGCAATTCTGACCTGCGCTACCAATGGCCGTATTCTCAGCGCGAATACAGGAGCGGAAATCATGTTCGGCTACAAGAGCTCCGACTTTTCTAATCTCGCTATCTGGGCGATCATTGGAACGGAAGCAGATAGCTCATTCGATTCATTCGACGACCTGCTTGAACTTTCTGGCGTCAAGAACTCCGAATTCAATGCGCTGCGACTTATTGGACTCAAAAAGTCGGGCGACCGCTTTCCGATCGAATTGGAAGCCGTATCGGGCGCAATCGGCGAGCAGGAAATAAGAACGATCAAAGTAAGAGACCGATCGGTATCCGAAAAGTACCAGCAGCAGCTCAAGCTTGCTAAGAAAGAAGCGGAAAGCTCGCGAGACGAGCTTAAGGTGAAGGTAGAGGAAATCGAAGCGTTCAACTCCCTAGCCATCGATAGAGAACACCGGATGATCGAACTTAAGGAAGAGATCAACCAGCTCTGCATCGAAACCGGCAAAAAGCCGCCCTACCTATTCAAGGAGTCGGAAACTTCGAATAACTAGAGGCCTCCGATGACGCCCTACGTCTTCATAGCATTCGGCCTCGCCACAGCCTCCGCGATTCTGCTGCTCCTCCTCTTTCGAAGATCCTCGAACGCATGCAAAGAGCTGCTTCTTCAATCGCGGATGAGTCAACTTAGAGCGGAATACCTCGACTCTCAACTCTCTCTTCAAACGAAACGCTTAGCCGAATCGGAGAACCAAGTCCTATCGCTTCAGGCTATGGTGACTAGCAGAACCGACAAAATCGAACAGCTCCGCAAAAGGCTCTCCCAAAACAACAAGATGGGAAGCGCCCTGATCAACATCATCAACGACGCAAAATACGCTAAACTAGCGGCCGAACAAGCAAACGAAGCAAAGAGCCAGTTCCTAGCAAACATGAGTCACGAGATCCGCACGCCGATGAATGGAATTATCGGAATGATGCAGCTTCTCCTCGATACGAAGCTCGATGAATCGCAGAAAGAGTATTCGCAAACTGTATACCAATCCGCAGAAGCCCTACTCAGCATCATAAACGATATCCTCGACTTCTCGAAAGTAGAAGCCGGCAAAATGACGACCGACCCTCACAGTTTCGAGATCGCTACTCTTGTCGACGACGTGGTCGGCCTCCTCTCCGGCAAAGCCGAAGAAAAGGGAATACACTTAATTGCTCAGGTCGACTCGCGAATTCCGCCCACTCTCAAAGGAGATAGTAAGCGCATCAGACAAATCCTCCTCAACATAGCAGGCAATGCCCTGAAATTCACCGAATCTGGAGAAATAAAGCTCTCCATCGAGTTACAGAAGCAAACAGGCAATAAAAATGTAGCCGTCTTTTCGATACAAGATACGGGCATCGGCATTCCTTCCGACAAATTGAACAGGCTATTCCAGGTCTTCTCCCAAGTAGACGATTCTCACTCGCGCCTCTTCGGAGGCACAGGTCTCGGTTTGGCAATTTCGAGAAAGCTAGTCGAATTGCTGGGCGGAGAAATCAACGTTGAAAGCGAAGTCGGCACGGGATCTAGATTTTGGTTTTCAATGCCCCTTGAAGCCCTTCCGGCAAAGCCCGCAAACGCCCTCTATCTCTCGCCTGAAATCCAAATCCGCAAATTCAGAATCGCATGCAAAAAGGATTCGGTATACGCAAACGCTCTTGCCGATCACCTATTAAATAGAGGGTGTCCACAGGTCTCGCTTATAGAATTCCCAAACGACGCAATCGATCCGGACACCATCGAGCTCGAAGCTCAAGACTGCGACGCGCTGATTTGGGACTTCTCTTCTTTAAATGCGAACTTCAAAGAGATCAGAAGCGTCCTCAGATCATCACCGCTTTTCCCTAGATGCCGCTTCTTTTCAGCCACCAGCATTTCTGAAAGCAACTTGATACTGCCCGACAACACATTCCACGGCGTAATCACTTATCCACTACGATTCCAGCAAACGGCGAAGACGATCGCCTCCACTTTCGCAACCCAATCAAAGCCATTCAGCTCAACGAATATCCGACCTCAAAGAGCAAACCCGACAAAAACAAATAGAATTCTCGTAGTCGACGACAACGATATAAATCGAAAGATCGTAATCCGTTTCCTTAATAAACTTGGCTATGAGTCAGACGTTGCCTGCAATGGAGCGGAAGCGGTCGAGGCAGTGAAAAACAATCCCTACGATCTGATTCTGATGGACTGTCAAATGCCGGTTATGGATGGGTTCGAAGCGGCTCGCATTATTCGCGATTCCGAAGCAGACTACTCGGAAATCCCGATCTTGGCATTAACCGCCAACGCTCTAGAACAAGACCGAAAACGCTCTCTCGATGCTGGGATGGACGACCACCTAACGAAGCCATTGAAACGCGGAACTCTCGATGCGAAACTAAGCGAATTTTTAGGAACCGGAATCCCAACGGAGAACTAGGAGAGTCTACAATAAGCGATATAGATTATATATGAAATCGACTTTGAGATGTAGAAGCGGTTGTCGACCGCGTCTGCGATCACGAAGAATCGAACTATCGGAAGATCACTTGGATACTTCTTTCAGCCCCCTTAATGAAACATCGATTCCTGCGAGCATGCTGAGGATTTTAAAGCCCTAAGCTGTCTGGATTCCGGCTCGAACTAGCTTGGAATTCACTAGCGAACGCAACCTAGTCCGCCGCGCTATTTTGCATCTCTAGGACCGAAGCGATAGCATCTCGGAATTCGCAAAGCTCAAACGGCTTCCTGAGCGTTCTAACCGCTCCCATAAATGCGGCCATTTCCAGGTAGTTAGCCATGCCGCTCCGGCCTGCGCCCGACACTCCAATGATCGGCAAAGAGGGAAACTTGTGTCGAAGCGCCCGAATCGTTTCCAATCCTTCAACCTCCGGCATTACGATATCCGAAACCACAAGATCTAGCTCATTCGTATCCGCAACTCGAATGCCATCCCGTCCATTACTGGCCTCGAAAATTTCGTGGCCGCGTTTTTCGAGAGTAATTCGCATCGCCCTCAGAAGACTCTCGTCATCGTCTATAATCAATATTTTCGACATCGTCTTATCTGCCCTTCGTTCCTATCCATCGCTGAACGGCTGCCGCCAGGTCTTCAAAATTATATGGTTTGGCGATCACTTCCCTTACCCCAGCGGCCTCTATCCGCTCAGCCGTTAGATCCGCGTGGTACCCACTAACGACCACGACAGGGAGATCCTTCCTTACTCTAAGGACCTCAGTCGCCAATTCCAGTCCCGTGAGATCGGACATAGCTTGGTCGGTTATCAAAGCGCTGAATCGCTCAGGCTCCCTCAAAATCCTAGCCAAAGCATTCGTGGAACTTGTTTCTCCAACCACTTTGTACCCCAGTTTCTCTAATCCGATTACTCCCGCCCGAGTAACCAAAGCTTCGTCATCTACGAATAGGATCTCTGCTCCATTCCCTCCTAAATTCACCGAGCTCTCCTCGCGAAAGCCGACACTGCTATGTTCACTAACAGGCAGGTAAACCTCTATCTTCGTGCCCACATCAATCTCGCTCTCCAAGCATATGGCCCCTCGATGGTTGAGGATGATTCCATGGACAACCGAAAGCCCCAATCCCGTCCCTTCGCCCGGCGCTTTCGTTGTAAAAAATGGCTCGTACACCTTTGCTTGAGTCGCCTCGTCCATTCCGCATCCCGTATCCGATACTGTAAGACGCAAAAAATCTCCTCCGCCACTCAAACCGATCGCTTCCGCCTCATCATCATCTAAGCGGCGCTTCTTTATGCTTAGCTCCAAGACACCGCGTTCTTTTCCGATCACCTGAACCGCATTGGTGCAAAGGTTCATCACTACTTGATGCAACTGGGTAGAGTTGCCCAAGCTTCTTGGGAGATTCTCCTCACCCTCAACCTTGAATTCGATCTGCGGTGGTATCGTCACCTTAAGCAAATCGACTACCTCAGATACTATGTATCCAAAATTTAATGACTCAAGTAACTCAGACTCCGCTCGACTGAATGCCAATATCTCCGCTACAAGTTTAGCAGCTCTACGTCCCGCCTTTCTAATCTCGTCAATATAATCTAAAGCTTCATCCATGCCATGCGCAGCCTCTCGAGCCAAACTCGCGAATCCATATATACCCGATAGAATATTATTAAAGTCATGGGCGATTCCTCCGGCTAGAGTTCCGAGCGCCTCCAACTTTTGAGATTGACGAAGACGCTCCTCTGTCTCCCCCAAAGCCCTCTCCGCTTCTTTGCGTTGGGAAATGTCGGTATGCGTTCCGATCATCCGCAGGGGCTTTCCGCTAGAATCGCGCTCAAGCACCAGACCCCGCGCAAGAATCCACTTCCAGCTGCCATCTTTGCACAACATCCGATGCTCGTTTTCATAACCCTGAGTTTCTCCTGCTACATGCTTGAGAACTTCCTTCATCGCAGGTTCGAGATCATCAGGGTGCACTCGTTTTCTCCACTCCTCAAAACTCGTCCCCACCTCGCTATCGGAATACCCGAGAGATTCCTTCCAACGTTTCGAAAAATACACGGAGTCCGACGCTAGATCCCAATCCCATAAACCATCGCCCGAACCTTCTATCGCAAACTTCCAACGAAACTCGCTCGCCAACAAATCGGACTCTGCTCGCTTTCGAGCCGATATATCTTTCCGAATAGCCACAAACTGACGAATGCCGCCGGAATCGTCGCGAAAAGGTATAATAGTAGTGTCCACCCAATAGAGAGAACCGCTCTTGCTGCGATTACATATCTCGCCATGCCAAGGATCGCCGCTCTTGATGGTCGCCCAAAGGTAGTGAATGAAGTCTTTAGAATGATGGCCAGAATTAATCAGCCTATGATCTTGCCCAATCAACTCATCCCGCGAGTACTCCGAAATTTCGCAAAACTTGTCGTTGGCGAAAGTGATTCGGCCGCGATTATCCGTTATCGCAACAATCGCATGCTCGTCCAAAGCCATGCGCAGGTCGCTATTCTCCCTCTCAATCGCTCGCAACCTATCCTCCGAAAGTCTTCTGCCAGCAGTGATATCATGGATAGTCCCGAAGAGGCGGACCGATTTCCCATTTCGCCGTTCCGCGTAGCCTTGAGTATGAACCCAAATACACCGTCTATTAGCGGTAATTAGAGGCAAGGTCAAATTGTAGGGCTTAGGTTTACCGCTCTCGATCGCCGACTGAACCGCCTCAGAGACCACTAGCCTTGCTTCTGCAGTAAAAGGATTGATTCCTTCGCTAAAAAGCGGCGCTTCGGGAGATTCTAGATCCGCAATGCGAAGGGTCTCAAGAGTCCAGGACCAACTCATAGTCTCCAAGTCCAGATGCCAACCGCCCTCCTTGGTAAAAAAGCCAGCTAACTCCAATAACTCCTTGCTCAGCGCCAGCTCTTCAGCAGTCGACAAAACAGAACCGATACATGGACACTTAGTATCGACTCGAAACCCAGTAGACTGACCTTGCTCTGATAACGACATTTAGACGGTGGAAGAAATAGAACCGATCAGAGCTCCAACCGAGATCACCCCAAAAGCAGATCCGAATAAACTCTGATCTGCGACCCATTTGGAAAGTTCTCGGAAAAAGAGTCTGACCCTTATTCAGCTAAACGAATAACCCTAATACTTCAATTCGCTGAAAAGTTAAAACCAGATGAATATTTCGTAGATGAATGTTCAAAAGTGATTCGCGTGAATCCATCTATAGGCGAAACCACCCAGAAACTGACGAAAGTAAAATCGACTCAACTAAACTCCCTCATTTAAAGGGATGAACGATGGAACTCAGGATCGCAGTGATCGCTAGATAAAACAGATAGATCTCAAGATCCTCTCATTCATATGGAGAGCAAAAGAAATACATCTGCCTTTATCATTCAGGCGTATCCCCAAAGTGAATAGCTTCACGCTTTTATAGCCACCCATCACCAACCGGCTTCGCCGAATCTAAGGCTGTCGACTCCGCCAACCGCGGCGGGACATCACCGCTAAAGAGGATCGCTCTGCCGACCTGACCCAAACAAGCCTGCGGGCTATGCGACTGGATATGCCGAGCAAGGAGACACGGCAACGAAACCCTATTACGACTCAAGCAACGATAGGATTTCGAAATTCCAATCGGCTAGGGATTTAGAAAAAAGTCTATGCCTGCTTACTCTCCGCCGGGTTCAAAGCTCTCGACCAATCTTCCAAAGCCCTGCCATTGGCCAATCAAACCTAGATCTCGTCGGTCACCTTCTCCACAAAGATCAAAGTTCAGGTAAAATCACATCGTTGTAATATTTCCAGAAATCATCGATTTCCTCCATAGCAGATGGGGGCAAGGGACTCGCCGAACTGCGAACGCGATGCGACTTGAATATGCCTCGCCTCACCATAATCTCCTTATCAAAAGCAAAACCGTGACGCAGCTCTAAGATGACGCCGCGAAGAAATTTATTGAAAAGCCTTTGTCCTTTCATCTCCTCGCCTTCCTCGTACAGTCTCCAGATCGCGGATACGACATCGCAGAACTGGCAGGCATGGATGGTCCCGCTCGCGCCTAACTTGAAGTCATAGGGAAGATAGAGCCCACCCAACCCGGACATGGTGCCCTGCAATCCGGGAATCCGACGATCGATGAGATCCGCGATAGCCACGACCTGCGGATTCAGCTCCTGCTTAACCCAAGTAATATTCTCCACTTCTTGGAAAAGCGTTTCTATCTGCTCGAGGCTTAAGGGCGTCACCCCAAATGGGGCATTCTGCAGCATGATCGGCAGGTCAACTGCAGATGAGATTCGCTGGTAGTAACGTACTACCTGAGGGAACTCAAGAGGAACGACGTACGGCTGCATGGCAATCACCATGTCCGCACCGCACTGCTGGGCGTAATCCGCGAGATCAACGGCCACTTCGGTACTTGGGGCCGCCACATTGGCGATAAACGGCACACGGCCCGCATTAACTTCCAGAGGCACTCTGATCATCAGCTTGCGTTCCGCTTCCGAGAGGTGCTCAAACTCGCTAACCATAACCGGCGAGCACAAGCCGTCCGCGCCGTTCTCTAAGCAAAACTCGATCTCCTTTGCCAACACCCCCTCGTCGATCCTGTCATCGTCGGCGAATGGGGTCATTGGGATCGCGTAAGCGCCGCGGTGTTTCCTAAGGTCCGGATATTTCACTACGCCCTCCGTATCAGACTATCGGCTTGAAGCGCGATGGATGCAGAACCTGTTTAAGACCGATTCGTCGATTTCGATACCTAGCCCAACCCCCTTGGGGACCTCTACGAAACCGTCAAGCTGCTCGAACGCGACGGAAGCGAGCTCATTCCTGATAGGATTGGGCGTCTGGTCGAACTCCATTACCGGTTCCTGCTCGTAAGGCCGCGGACTCACGCTGTAAGGACATGGAGCGAAAGTGGACGTCAAGCTGATGGTAGCCGATATCATGATCGGAGACCCCCACAAATGAGGATTAACCTGAATTCCCATAGCATTGGCCATGGTCGCTATGTTCCTCATTTCGGTGATTCCTCCCGCCAAGGTTACGTCTGGCTGAATGATGTCCAAGGCTCTGTTGACGAGCAGATCCCTCGTTTCGAATCGATTTCGTAAAACTTCCCCCCCGGAAATCGGAATGGGCTGACCCGCCTTCACTTCGCGATAGGCCTCCACATCGGTAGCCATTACCGGCTCTTCGAACCAGTGGATATCAAGGTCCGCCAAGCGATTTCCTAATTCGATCGCAGTGCGGGCGCTGTATGCCTTGTTGGCATCGACCATAAGGTAAAGGTTCTCCCCAATAGCCTCGCGAATCGCCGCCACACGCTTTACGTCCTCTAAAACGCTAAGGCCGCCGACCTTAGTCTTCATACCCTTGTATCCGGCTTCCTTATACGAATTGGCTTCATCAAGAAGCTTGGCGGGGAACTCGTCCTTTCGATAGTAAAGCCCCGTCGCGTAGACAGCCACCTTATCGCGCACCGCTCCTCCAAGCATTTCAGAAACGCTCCGCCCAGAGGCCTTGCCCACGATGTCCCACAAAGCTATATCGATATTGCTGATAGCATCCCCGCCAAAGCCCCCTGTCGAGAACCCATTGTGCAAGCTTTGAAACATCCGGTGCCAAAGCTTGTTGATATCGCGTGGATCCTCGCCGATCAAAAGAGGCGAGAAGCAGTCGTTGATCACCGACGCAGATGGTTGGCTACCGCCTTCACCCCATCCCACGATTCCATCATCAGTCGTGATTTTCGTGATAAGGGCATTCCTGCGGTCTGTCCATCCCATACCCCAGCTGAACGGCTCCTCGATAGGTCGCTCAATAAGGAAAGTTTCTATACAATCTATCTTCATTTCCGATTATAACAATAATTCAATACAGTCGTCCCGAAAGGAAATTCGCCTTTATGCGGGAACAATAAACTTCATCTCCTATTCAGCTTCAAGGATCCCTATGCAAAACCCGACCGACGAACTCGAGGGCGTTCAGGTAACGCCTATTCATAAGGGGACCGCCGTGCCCTTCCCCCCGCAATAGTCTATACTCATGCTTCAAGCCGCCATCATAGAGGATGCGGTGTAGTTTTTCGGCGCCACGGAATAGAAAAAAAGGATCCTCATCGCCGCATTCCAAGTATATTTGAAGCCCCGAATCCTTCAACTCAGCTAGCTTGGATGAGGCGAGGTAAATGGGATGGTTGACCTGCCAATAGCTCGTATCAATCGGGTTACCGAATATTTCCATGTATATTTCATCAGATCGGTAGGAGCGATCCTCAGGATCCAAATCCTCGAATGCCTTCACAGGTTCTATCGCTGGCATCAATGCGGCTATCGCCTCGAACTCATCGGGGTATTCGAATCCTAGCCGCAGCGCGCCCATGCCGCCCATAGAAGCGCCCATGACAATCGTCCCACCGGACTCTCTGGAAACATTCAATCTGCGTCTTAAAGCCGGCAGCAACTCCTCCATTATGAAAGTTTCCCACTTCACGCTTCCATCACGATAATCCATATAGAAGGATCGGCCTGCCGATGGCGTGACAGCAACAAGCGGCGGCAGCCATCCACGATCCCACGCGCTATTAAAGCTATCCAGAACTCGTGGACTAGACAGCAAGTCCCTGCTTCCCCCACCCCCATGCAATAGCAATAAAAGCGGATAGGCCTCCGACCCGTTTTCGTATCCAGGCGGCAACATTACGCCGATCTCGACCGGACTCGGGACCACGCGGGATTCAACAGAAAGGTTTAGCAGCTGCGTATTTTCCGAAAAAGCAACCTCCGGCTTTTCAAGAATCTCGGCTATGGCTATCCCAGTTTCGCCAGCAGCCGCATATGCGAGAAAAAGTCGGTTGCCCTCGCGCAATACAGCCGGATCCCTCACTGCATGGACCGGTTCATAAACCGCGCCCAATGCAGAAGCCTCAACCGCGATGTGGGCGCCTTCATATTCGGTTTCCGATTGGAGGATTTCCACCGGATCGCCTAACTCCCAACTTTCTCCATTCTGGGCTAATTGAGCCCGCTGCCGCAATACTCGCTCGGGAGCATCTCCCACCCTTGTGTAGTAGAGATCCACATACGCTTCCCTGGCATCGACTGCCAGGTGACGCGTTCGATCATCTCCCAAACGGCCCATCGGAATGAATCGATCAAGTAAGTTTTGAACCTTAAAAAACCACCCACCCATAGCGACAGCCCAACGCCGCCCCTTATGACTGAACACCCTTACATAAGGAGGTCCCACGGGCTGGCGAAAACAATCAAAGTGCACGCCATCGCTGGAAACGGCGGCGACAGACCTTTGGGTCTTTGGATCGTAACCCAGTTCGCGATGTTCTCCCGACAGCCCACCTTCTTTCGCCATCGGGCCATGAGCGTACATCACGATCCTTTTGTTGGGCTCATCGATGAAGATCTCCGGCGATGCAATATGGTGTATAAAGGGAGAATCGGAGAGTCGCAGGCAGCCTCCGGGGTGGATACGCCATGGCCCTTCGAGCTCATCCGCGTAAGCCAGACGAATACTTTTCCCATGATGATGCGCGAAATACAAATAGTACTTCCCCAACCTTGCATGAACCCAATCAGGAACCTTTATAAGCGAGGGACCATTTACATTATCCCCAACTTCTCCTTGGCCTTTTGTGATAATGGGATTTCCCACTAACCTATTCACTTCGATTGACCCTATACCATCATCGAAGCGTAAAACCTCCGAATCTCTCCAGCCTTTCAGATCGCCCGCCAAAGCCTGCCTGGGCTTATCAGAAAGAATCATTGTATTATACTGGGCAAACGTGCTGGACGCGACCATTGAGCTAATGCTCAAGGCGCGCCCCAATCCCAAAATTGATACCGGAAATCGAATCGCCATTCACAAAACCGTATGCTACCAAGTTCCAGTTTAGATCTATTCTTCGAGGGCGATTTCTCTCCATCTCGCCATATTTAATTGAGAGTTGTGAGCGCGGATCTGCCGTCCGCCCTCACTCGAACCAGTATCTAAATCGACACTGGGAGAGCATTGGAGAAATCTTCCATATTCGCGATTCTTCAACATAAACTCGCCACTCCCGATATCTTCTTTTCTCCACTGAACGCTGAAATCTGAATTCGCGCCTACTAAACGAACCGCTTTTGTTTTCACCCAACTCTCATCCGGCGTATTCGTTGTTTCCAAAAAGAGTCCACTCTCAACGCTCACAATGTAAAAATGCGCGCCATCACCAACAGGTTTCAAATACCACTCAGTCGATTC
>JBCCZW010000003.1:0-22919 GCA_039186805.1 Verrucomicrobiota bacterium | reverse complement strand
TTTCTGTCAGATTATTCGTGAACTTAAGCAAGAGGTTTTGAGACTGAAGGAAATACTCCTTCAAGAGGGCTATGACGTAGAACACCTTGAAAGTAAGTAACATCCGTTGCCATGGAAACAGGAGGATTAAGGGTAACCCTAACATAACCCTAATGTTTGGGGTATCAAGAGTTCATGCTGCTGCTCTGATATAAACACATGCTCCATGGCGTGGGCGACTTTCGAAGCGTCTGCCTTTAATGCGCTGTGAATTCTGTGGTAGCCTCTCTTTCGGATGAAGAGCGTTTCGTCTTCATCGACAAATTGTTGTACCAGATTCGCTTTTTCGCCGAATATGGCTTCGCAGGCCTCTTTGTCCATCCACTCGATTCCAGATAGCAGTAGAAGTTTGCTGCGAATCGCTTTCTGAGGAGCGAATTTAAGGAGTCGGCCGTAAGGGGCCCAAAGACTGCGATACTTCTTAAAGTCCGCGTTGCTTCGCAGGCACTCTATTGCGATGTGGCGAAAGTCGTCATCGATGACGAGGGCTTTGCCCGACGAGTCTTTGTGAAGCGGAATGCCGTCGACGGAGCAAATCCACTTTAGGGTTTCGACGCCTTTCTCTTTGCCGAAGAGACTGTCGAGTTCATCTGGATACAGTTTATCGGGAAGGCAGCAAGCGGCGAGTTTCGCCTGATCCTCTTCGGTCATGCCCGAAAGCGCGTTGGTGGTTTTCGCTCGTTGTTCGAAGGTATAGGATCCGTGCTTGGCGGCGATGACCTGGTCGGCGGCTCTACGAGGGTAGCCCTGACTCTTGACGTAGATAAATCGCGAGATGCTGGGAGCGACTCCGGCTTGGATGGCGAGTTCGTAAACTGCGTCTTCACTAAGCGGATACAGGCGATGATTTGAGGTAAGCTCTTTCCAGACTCCCCAGCTGATAGTGTCGTGATGATATTTGGTGGGTTCCTGGGACTCGATTATAAATGCCAGATTGCGACGGAAGGAGCCTTTGGTGGCCGAGGGGATGAGGTAGTCCTTGATCCAATCGCGGACGAGTATGGAGAGCCCATCGAGGTTTTCAAAGTGGATCAATATGAGATCGGTTCCGAGGGATTGCAGAGGGAGGGCGTCGAGAAATGCTTCTGCTTGGCTGTTGAGCTCATTGGTTTTGAAGCCCATGTTGATTTGGACTTCCTGACGTTTGATCTCGGTGCGTCCTACGGAAGCGGCGGCTGCCTGGTTGATATAGGGCTTTTTTTGGTCGGCAATGGAAGATCTGGTGATGAGAAGGTTGTCGTCCGACTTCATCGGGTCGACCTTGCCGCGTTGAGCGCGTTCGATGCGCTTGGAGATGTCTTTTTCCTTTGACGGATTGGCAGGGTAGCGAACGTGGCGAGCGCAGGACTTGATGAATTCTTGGACGGTGTCGATGCTCCCGTCGTCCTCGATGCGGAGCCAGAGCACCTTGCGGTTCTCCATAAGTTCAGACTCGCGTATTTGCTTGATGAAGAAGCTTTTGCCGACACCGCTTTCTCCCCAGACGTTGAAGACGCGCTTGGATTGCCCATTGATTCCGGTGAGAGGGAGGGCTGCCGTGAGGGTGTTCATTTCCAAGGAACGCGCGAATACGCAATCCTGTACGCCCTGTATGGCGGTCGCTGTATTTGAATCCGGATCCATTTGGATATGAGTAAATTACTCCATGCATTGGATCGGCCGAAATACTCAGAGGTTTAGGATTTTGTGGAAATTGGGGTAAAAATTCGAGTCGCTTGGATTTGAAGGAAGGATTCTGGGTTTGGAGGTATTGTGTGATTCGACTAAGCAGTCTCAACTCTTGAGGTTTCTCGAAGTCTCATAGGACCTCTTTAGTGAGTATTCAGATTCAAAAAGGATAGTTGAATCGCAATAGGGTTTCATTCTCCGAAGCTTGCTTCGCGACACTATCTTGCGATGTACGTGTCACTTCGTTCGGTACATCAAGCCCCGCAGCCCGAAGGGTTGGATTGGCGTGATGCCTCGCCGCGGCTCGTCCGAGGTCGACGGAGTCGACAGCTCTTGACTCGGCGAAGCCCGCAGGGCGAAGACGGTTGCGGCGGGGTGGCGATACAAGGGCGAAGATATTCACTCCATTGTTTTGTTCTAAATAGAGTGGTTCTCTGAAGTCCCACTGTTGATTCTCTGTTGGAGAATAATGAACACGAGGTAGGCGAAGCTGGCTATGAGAGAAGCTGCCATTACTATGTCCCCGGTCTAAATGTGACCGATCTCTCCGCTTCGTACCAGCCAAGGATTTGTCGTTGATGATCCCGAGTCGGCACGAGTTGTCGAAATGTGGGGAAAGCTGACTGCCTTCTCGACTTAGGCCGTGTATGGGAATAAGCGGAGCATCGCGAGGTTGCCGCCTTCTAGTTCGAGAAAAGTATCCAAAACACGATTACATCCTTGCCTTCATTTTGTCCGGATTTTCGTATCTCATTGTGATTGAGGATGATAGAGCCATACTAGATGACGAGGGCTGGGAAGTCCTAAAAAATATAGACTATCTCGAAGCGCTTCAAGGCCGCTCTCGATAGCGGCCGCAAGCCAGAGGACGTTCGCGCCAAAATCGAGGCGATGCTGTGGATTCTGCGAACGGGAGCTCCTTGGAGGGTCCTTCCCAAGCCGTTCGGCCCATGTCATCTTTTTGGCTGAGACTTTCCGGTGAAGTTCGTCTGCCTATTAAAGCGATTGGTAGCGCGGCAATTGTCCCGCTTTCTCGAGTTCGCGGTACTGATCGCGTGAGATGCCGTTGTCCTTCGCTTCAGGTTTTACGAAGTGGAGTCCTTCTGGGATCTGGGTGATTTCCTTCACTCTCCTTTCCCAGATCGGGTCGAGCTTCTCGATGATGTCTCGGTACTTCGGGTCGGCGGCGAGATTGACCATTTCCTTGGGATCGCTGAGGCGGTCGTAAAGCTCCACGTTGGGGCCCTTTTCTTCGGGCCACTTGGTGTAGCGGTAGCGGTCGGTGCGAATGGTGTAGCCGTTTGCGAGTTGGGTGATGGCGGCTTCTCGGACGGTGTTTTGCGGGTCTTTGAGAATGGGAACGAGACTGTGGCCCTGGACATAGGAAGGGGCTACGTCGATTCCAGCGAGGTCGGCTAAGGTTTTGTAGAAATCGATCATTTCGACAAGAGCGGCAGTGGTCTCGCCTTTGCGCTTCATTTCTGGATACGAGATGATCAGGGGAACGCGGTCGGCGCTCTCGAAGAGCGTGTTCTTTTGATAGTGCCCGTGCTCGCCCATATGGTAGCCATGATCCGAGGCGAAGAGCACGATGGTGTTGTCCTTAAGACCCAGCTTATCGAGTTCTTTGAGGACGCGGCCGATTTGGGCGTCCATAAAGGAGATGGTGGCGTAGTAGGCGTGGATGGCCTGGCGGGCGGTTTCTTCCGGCAGGTCGATTTGGCTCTTGAAGGCGGTCACTCGCCTGGCGGCCGGCTTGGGGATCGTGTCGCGATAGCCGGTCGGGACGCGCGGAACCTCGATCTCGGCGGGATCGTAGAGGTCGAAGTACTTCTTGGGAGCGACGAAGGGCGTGTGGGGCTTGTAGAATCCGACTCCCAGGAAGAAGGGAGCCTCTTCCTCCTTGAATTTGCGGAGGAGCCGTATCGATTCGGCGGCTACCTTTCCGTCGGTCTGCTCCTCGTCGCTCCCTTCGGCGGCCAGCCAGCTGAGGGTGGCTCCGAATTTTCCGGGGACCAGGGAGAAGATTCTGTCTTCTTCCTCCTTGTCGCGGCCGATCGGGTTGATGCGGATGTCCCACGAGTCGGGGTCGTCGTGCCCGTTGGTTCCGATGCCGTTGGGGTTATCGTAGTGGTAGATCTTGCCGACGCGGGCCGGGGTGTACCCGTTGGCTCTGAAGTGCTGGGAGAGCGTGAGGGCTCCGGGAACGTAGTGGCGGAATAGGCGTCTGAGGGAGGTGACGCCGTTCTGTTCCGGGTAGAGTCCGGTCATGAAGCTTGCGCGAGAGGGGCCGCAGAGGGGGAAATTGCAGTAGGCGTTTTGGAAGACCATGCCTTCTTCGGCCAGCCGGTCCAGGTGAGGGCTTTGAACCAGGGGGTGTCCGTAGGCGCCGAGATCGCAGTTGAGATCGTCGGTCATGATCATGAGGACGTTTAGCCTTTCGGCTCCGGCCGAGCGGAGGGACGCGGCGAGCATTACGAGGAGGGACAATAAGTGGAAGCTGTGAATTCTCATAGTCAGATGATCCATCAAGGTGTGAAAGGGTGAGCAGCAATGATCTTTTCCAGTATTTTCTTCAGATACCGAGGTGTGAGCGCAGATTTGAGGAGAGGGCGAGAGAAGAGGAATCTGTCTTGTCTTCCCGCGTTGCGACTTTCGAATCTGGGAACTTTCGATAGATGCTTAGTAGGAATTCGATTAATCGATGAGGCGCCGCTTGGCGAGATTGAAACTTGGGTAGGCTGCTGTTAATGGAGGCGTATTGGCTGAGCCATTACGTTGGAATCGGATGAGCTGCTTGCAGTGACGGAAAGATGGATCACTCTTTGAATTTTGACTTATGGGGTTAAATCATCATCTGCATATGAAACTTCCGTAGTGCCAGGCGCCTCGTTAATCACTGATCCGCTTTTTTGTGGCCAGCCCTTTCAGCTCGTTTTGTTAGAACCTATCCGCCTCCTGCGGACTCGACCGTTCAGCTCGCGTGTCTGCGTCGCATCCTGCGATCCAGGAAGCTTGGTCCGATTTTCGCACTTCGAAAAAGAATTAGTCAGGGCGTGGACGCTTCTGGCGAGGAGGCGCTTTGGTAGATGCGTATGAAACCGGATTGTTTCTCATGGAGTTGGCTTTCCGCAGTTTCTGGGCTGCTGCGCGTTTGCCAATCTTCGAGGTTTTCGGAGTATTGTATCCAATAGTTCAGTTCGGGGCTGCTTTGGAAATCTAGTGAGTAGGCTCCGCTTTCTGCTACGGAGATCTGTAATTGTATCGGAGTGGCATTACTTTCCGAAAACAGGTAGCGGTTGCCTTTTGGGTCGATGAAGCTGATTTTTCCGTTTGGGGAGGGCGATGAAAGATGGTAGTCGTAGTTTGTGGGAGCAGCCGATTCGAATTTTTCGAAAGCGCTGGGGAGCGAGCGTTGCATTTGGTCGAGACTCACCGATAGAAAGACGCCATCGTGTTGGCCGATGATGGCTCTTTTGGTATTGGGTTCGATTATGATCGTTGAGTACTTTATGTTGTCCTCATATGAGGTAATATCTGCAAGCTCTGCGATTTCCTCCGTTTGAAGGTCTACGCGAAAGAGGCTTTGCGTTCCGTGGATGGTCCCTGCGGGCCGCGCAATGAGGTACAGCTCGGTCCCGTCTGGGGAGAAGGACATTGCATCTATCTCGCTGATGTTCGCTTCGATGGGGATTTCGGACTTGGTATTTTGAAGCGTATCATAAAGCTCGATACTGAGGCTATTAGGATTTCTAGTGGCTAGGATGCGCGAGTCGGCATGAAAGACGGAGTATTCGTAGACGTAGCCATCGATTTCGGTTAGCTCGCCCTTTTCTAGGTCGTAAATGCCGCGATAGGCGGCCAGCAGCCATTTGCCTCCGCCGAGAATTTGGATGGGATGCAGGCCGAAGCTGATGCCGTTGATCCATCGGTCTTCTCGATCGTCGAAGGGGTGGCTGATGACGAAGGAGTTGTCTCTTTGGAAAGCGATCGAGCCTGAGGTTGGGTCGATCGCTGCGTAGGTAATGTTTGTTGAATTGGGTAGATCGTACCAGCTGACTGGGTCGAGACTAGAGCTTTCCTTGGTGAGAGAAACGCGTCCGCTATTGTAAACCGTGACCCATCCTTCTTGGTTTTGCACGTATGTGGAAACCAGGGCTTTGCCTAGGGTATTGCTGGCGATGCTGATTCTTTCGCCGTCGGTGAAGCGATAGGCTTCGAGACCTCGGACAGTGCTGATGTAGAACCTTGAGCGATCGGGAGAGGGGTTTATGTCTCGAGGAGATCCCGCGATAAAGATGCCGGACTGAGACTGATTGACGCTTGGAAAGGATTTGGTGAAGAGGGGGACTTCGCTTTGCTGATCCAGTAGGACGATGAAGTCTTGATCAAGCCCACCGACTTCGCCGGCTAACAGGAACCTGCCGTCACGCGATGGGATGAGACGGTTAAAGGGAATGTTAGTGTAAGAGAGCGTATCTATCAGTGTCTTGTCGTGTGGATTCCACACTTCGATTTTCCCGAATCCGGAAGCGAGATAGAGCTTTTGTCCGTCTGATGAGATCGCTGGATATCTCATTGGCGGCCGGCCGGTTGGGGTGCCCAAGAAATCGGCTTCACTGGCAATTTGTCTTCCGGTGACGGCGTCGAAAAATCCGAATTGGGCCGCGGTGCCTCCTGGAATGAAGTGCTGGATGAGAGCGAAGCGGGCCTCTGCGTCAACAGTTGGGTTAGATCGATATCGAAAGGATCCTGCTCTAAATCCAGGGATAGCGTTGAGCGTTTTATGCCTTGCGTTTGCCAATAAGGTACCTCCGCTACCGCTGAGAAGTCCGACGGGCGAATCGAATCGCTCCAGGTATATCGACTCTCTTCTGATTCGCAAATTGGCGATCTCGAAGGAGTCGATGACTTCTTGACTGTGAATGTCTATGAGGCGGGCGTAGTGAAATTCTTGTGACGGGAATTCATAGTCGAGTTCCAAGAAAGTTGCGCCATCGCTGAGAAGCCTCCAGCGAGAAGCGCTTTGAGGTCTCCTTTGCCATACGAGAGAGCCATCTTCGATAGAGTGCAGCTGCAGCACGAGGCTAAAGGTCTCGGGGTCGGTGGCTCGCGTGAGGGCGTACTGCCCGTCGTCCAGGAGATAACCCTCGAAGTGATAGGGGGCAAAGTTGTCTAATCGTAGAAGCAGTTCGTTTTCACGAGATCGTACTTCGATTGCTCTTTCTTGCGTGCGGTAGAGACTGCGTTTCGATACGATATCGAAGTCCTGCAATTCGCCGGGGTTGTCTCGGTTTGTTGGGCCGGCTAGTTGCGAGTCGTCGTCTAGATCCCAGACGCCTTGGGAGAATCTCGCCACGGATTCCGAGTGGTATTGAATCGGTCGTTGATCGATTGCCTGTTCGAAAGACTCCAAGACGTAGGCCTTTCTCTCCTGGGCAGAGACTGCGCTGACGACGAAGACGGCGACTAGGGTCGAAAGCGTTCTGATCCGGTCTTGGAAGCGGAGGGCCAATTTGTCGGTGAGTCGGTGAGTTTCTATCGTAACGAACAAGACACTGTTATCGAGTATTGGATTCATACTGAGTTGGCAGCGTGAACGGTGGATTTTACTCGTTGGCATTGCCAGGGAAAAACGAGAGTCCCGTCGCCAATGGCAAGCCGGTCGATGCCGGTTGCCCTGCCTTTTCATTCCTAGCCTTAGGTGGGCGATCTACTATCGAAAGCTAAATTCCGTAGCTTGGCTTGAACTTACTCAACCTCGAAGAAGGCTTCGCGGTAACGCATCATTAGGAGATTTTCGGTCCAGCGGTCGAAGGGGCGGAGGGCGCGGTTTTCGAAGGTTTCTTGGCAGAGCCATTCGATGAATTCGCCTTTGGCTTGGTTGGCGAGGGGGTAGGCGCCTCCTAGACGGGGGTTGATCTCGATGACTTGGCAGCTTTCGCCAGGATCATCGTAGAAGGCTTGGATGTTGATGGGACCGAACAGGCCGGGTATGGCGGAAATGACTGTTTCCGCTGTCTCGATGAGAATTGGGATGCGTCGGGTGACGGCTTGGACTGATTCGCCGCCTTCAAGGATGAGGCGGCAGTGCGGTATGGCGGAGATGAGTTGGCCTTGTCGATCGACGTAGGCATTGAGAGTGTATTCGTCCTCAGAGGCGGCTTCTTGGATAATGTAGTTCTCGGGAATATCGTCTGGCGTTTGGGCTCCGACGAAAAATCTCAGACCTTGGCTGGAAGAGCCCGTTCGCGGCTTGGCGATGTAGCTTTTCGATTCGATCGGCTTAAATTCGGATGGAGAGAAAGTGGCTGGGGTCGGGATATTGCCTGCCGAAAGGGCTTCGAATGTAAGGCGTTTGTCGAGGCAGGTTTCGATGGCCTTTTTTGAGGAGAGGGCGATGCGCGCCCCGGCGCTTTCGATTATTTCTCGGTGTTGAGATAGGGTAGAGAGCTCGGTATGGCGGGTGGGAATGATGAGCTGAATGTTATGCGCTTTCGCGTAATCCGCGATTGTATGTACCCAATTGTTGGGGACTTGGTCAGGGAAGAGGGCGAACTGATCCGCGATCAGTCGCGTAGGAACATTTTGGCTACGGTCGCTTATGTGGAGGACGAAACCTCGTTTGCTTGCTGAACGTTTTGCGATCTTCGCAATGGCTACTTTGGAACCGCCGGAGAGGAGGAGAATGCCTTTGTTCATTTGCGAAGCGAATTTGCGGAGGGTTGGGGTGTGTTGTCGCTTAGTTCCATCTGCGGTGCTTTCAAAGACAGTAGAAATGCGTCCTGTTGTCTAGCCGAATGGCGAATCGGTTTGCAAAGCGCTTTTCTTGAACTAGTGAATGTCGTTGAATGAGTGGCGAAACTGTAAAGCACCCGATCGTCTGGCTAGCGTCGTATCCTAAAAGTGGGAATACTTGGCTGCGGTTTTCGGTGACGGCTTTGATACAGGGCGAACTGCCAACTTCGCAAATCGTCAAGGAGCAGATGCCGGATATTCATGAGCCTGGCTTTAAGCTTTATCCTTTGCTGGAGCAGGGACTCTGCTTCGTTAAGACGCACCACATGTATGCGGACACGATGCAAGGCGCGGGGCAGACTGCGGGCTTCATATACATGATTCGAAATCCGATCGATGTATTGGCTTCCAACTACAACTACATTCTGAGAAACGCCCCTCAGCTCGCTCGTCCGATCGAAGAATACGTCGCTACCTATTTGGAGCAGTACGGCGACCCGAGATGGATTGGCTTGAAGATGGGGAGCTGGATCGAAAACGTTTCGACCTGGGTGGAATTGAGTTCTAAGACGCCGGGACTTTTGCTGCGCTACGAGGACATGATCAAGGATCCGGTGGCTGTCTTGAAGTTAATTGCCCAATACCTGAATTTGGAGCGAAGCGATGAACAGGTGGAGCGCGCAGCTGAGTTATGCTCTTTTTCATCGATGCGCGAAATGGAAGAGAGGGAGATCCAGAACCAGATAAAGGGTATGTTCTTCGATGTAAGAAAGAGCGGGATCTTGGAAAACAACAAACGCTTTGTGAACCAAGGGGGTAGCAAGGGGGCGAAGATGCTGTTGAGCGATTCGTTGAGGGACGAAATCGCGGAGCGCTTTCGCCCGATTGCCGAAAAGCTTGGCTATGATTTGTAGGGTATTTTTGGATGCGGAGTCCGCATTGCGATTCTGCATTTGCTAATTAATGCAAACGCGCAATGGTGGTGGGTTATGGATGAAGCGCAGGAACAAGAGTCTCAATTGATTCATGCTTCGCTCGGAAAAGCGATTGAGTTGGGCGAGCATTCGTCGAATCGATTGGAAGATCTTGTGGCGCTGAATCTACTGCCGGAGTTGCCGCAGAGTTGCTATATTCCCTGGACGACTTCCTCGATTCGACCCTCGTCGCTGCAGGTGGTTTTGAATGAAATCTTTATTCATCAAAGGAAGGTGATCGTGGAGTGCGGCGCGGGTATTTCGACGATCTATATCGCGTCGATATTGGAAGAGAATGATGCGGTTCTGTACTCGATTGATCATTCTGAGGAGTGGATGGAGGTGGTGAAGAGTCAGATGGATAAGTCGGGAGTTTCGAAGGAGCGCGTGACTTTCATTCATGCTCCCTTGGCTCCATCGGATGCGACCCCTCAGGGTAAGTACTGGTATGATACGGGACGGCTTTTGATGAAATGTCCCGTGAAGGGAGTCGATCTGTTATTGGTTGACGGACCTATTGGAGGAATCGATGGGATGGCGCATGGGCGTTATCCGGCGCTACCGTTTTTCAAACCGAGAATGGCGGATAATTTCGCTGTCTTTTTGGATGATTGCCATCGTGAGGGAGAGATGTGGATTGCTCGCAAGTGGATCGAAGAATTCGAGTTAAAGGGCGTTTATATGCCGGAGAAAGGCGACATCTGCAGCTTCCGGCAAAAGGGAGTAAAGGCCTTTAATATTATATAGGTTTCAGGCCGTTTTTGTCTGAGAGGTCTAGTCAGCGCCCAGCATCTCGTAGAATTGGGTTTCCATTTTTTCGATGGAGTTGAGGGAGCGGAAGTTGAAGGCGTCGATTTGGCCTTGAGCGGCGAGTCCCTCGGCAAGGGCTGGATTTTGGTGAACCTCGAGCAGCGTTTCCATGAGGTCGGAGGCATTTTCGCTTTTGAAGAGAAGCCCGTTCTGGCGGTCCTGGACAATCTCTTTTGAGCCGCCCGTGCCGCTGCTGATGACGAGGAGTCCAGCCGCCATGGCTTCGATTTGACTCTTGCCGAAGGGCTCGTCGAAGATGCTGGGGAAGACCATGATGTTGGAGCGGGCGTAGAGGGCGGCTAGTTCTTCCTTGTCGATGAAGCCAAGGAATTTGACTTTACCGCCCATGCCGTTGGCGGCGATGACGGACTTGATATGATCGGGGTTGGCGGGATCAGTGCTGTCGCCCGCGAATTCGCAGGTGAAGTCGATTCCTTTTCGGTGGAGTTCGATGAGGGCTTGAGCGAGGACCTGGCTGCCTTTGTAGGGCATCATGAGACCGGCGAAGCAGATTCGGAGTTTGCCGAAAGAGGGAGGAACGAATTTGTAGTAGTCCTCGATAGGCGAGCCGGGGTTGACGACTTCAGTACGCTGAAACTTGTAGCCTTTGAGTTCCAGGGTGTCGTTGAGCCATTGGCTGCAGCCGGCGAGGCAGTAGTTTTTGTGGACGGGTTGATCCTTTTCGGCGTAGCCGGGGGATTGATTGCCGAGGCGATGCAGAACGGGGACGCCTCGCTCGGGCAGTTTCTGCAGCATTTCCCATCCGATGAGATCGATGTTTCCTGCGATCGCGACGTCAGCTTTGAAGGCCTCGGCTTCATCCATGATCAGCTTGTGGTTGCGATCGAGGACTTGGTTGAATTTGAGAGGATCTTCGATAAGCTTTACTTTCCCGTCTATCCACTGCCCGTAGAGAGGAAGGGTACGGCTGACGAAGGGCTCCATCTCCTTGTGGCGCGCTGTAACCGTTTTTTGGAGACTGGGCGTGTCGGAGGTGAGGATCTTAACGGTATGGCCGCGTTTCCGAAGTAGGGAGCAGAATTCCCACATGGTGCGTCCGTAGCCGCCGAGTTCTTGTGGGGGGAGGAGATTGGTGAAGACGAGGATGCGAAGGGGTTGCTTCGCGGGAGCGATATCGAATTCTCCGATGAACGTCTTATAATTTTGAATACTGGGATCGTTGACGATGTCCGTACCCTTCATTTGCTGGAGAATCGCATCGCCGGCTGAGGGGAGCCGTTGGATGCGAGCGGATTCCTGAAGGAAGATGTACGCGAGGGCGGCTTGACCGGAGTTGGCGAAGTCTATGGCCAGCTGGAGGTAGCTTTGAGCATCGCCTCGGTCTTTTTGGACCGCTCTGTAGAAGCACTCTTGCTTCTCTTGAGTCAGGCCGTTCTTGGCAGCGAGGACCGCCACTTGACTCCATCGGGTGTCGGGATCGTTCCTTTCGATGGTTTCGCGGATAAACGCGATAGGATCGTCTTGAGGATTGGGCATGGCGTTAGGGGGCGGTTGCGTATTGGCGGCGATATCCGATAGGGCGGATTGAAAATTCTTGGCGAAGCTAGCTCCGTTTCTTAGCGGGGAGTCCTTTAGTTGATCCCTTAGAGAATGACGGATCTCGGCGAGTTTTGCGATATCGCCGCCGAGCGAATTTACGATAGAGATGTATTCGTCTTCCGAATGCGCGATCCATTGCGGATTTCCGAGATGGGTAAGGATCGAGGCGCTGACGCGTGAGACGTGGGACTCTCCTTTGAGCGTGACAACGGGCACACCCATATGCAGGGCTTCGAAGGTGGTGGTGGTTCCCGTATAGGGCGCGGTATCGAGAAGAAGGTCGATTTGCGAGTAGGCTGCCAGATGATCTGTATTTGACTGAGTGTAGGGCAGGAAGCCGATTTGGTCGGAGGATATTCCGTTCTTGGCGAACTCGGTGGTAATGAGGTCTTGGATGGATGGGTTCCGGGTTTGCGCGTTTTTGATGAGGAGCTTCGACCGGGGATGGGCTTTCAGTACTTTAGCGAAGAGTGCGATGCTTTTGTCTGAGAGTTTACTGAAGTTGTTGAAGGAGCCGAAGGTGACGGATCCGTTCTGCTCTGCGGGCAGGGGGGCGACTTCCGGAGCGTTTTGGGGAGGGGCGTAGCAGAGGAAGCCCTGGGAGAGTCTGATCGAAGTTTCGAAGCGGGAATCCTCGTTGGCAGGCGGATCGGTGATTTCGTCGACCATTCGGAAATCCATATTTTGGATACCGAGGCTGTGTGGGTAGCCGAGCCAATTTCCTTGGATTGGGGCGAGGCGGACGGCGAAGGCGGTGAGGCGATTTTTGGTGAAGTTTCCCGAAAGATCTATGGCGATGTCGATGCCGGTTGAGCGGATCTCATTGATGAGCGCTTCGTCATTCAAGGAGCGAATGTCCGTGAAGGAGTCGGCGAGCGACTTTAGCCGTTCGGTGATGGCGTCTGGCTTCTCTACCATCGAGTAAAGATGGAGGGAGTGAAGTTCGTGATTCCAGTGGGCGAAGAGCGGTTCGAGGAAGTAACTCACACTGTGTTCGCGGAAGTCTCCCGAGAAGAATGCGACGCTTAGCTTGCCCTCGGTGGAAAGGGCCTGGAGTGGTTCGCTTGGCGTTAGCTTATTGGCTGCCTGGTTGATATGCTCCGCATAGCGTAGATGCTTATCGGCGAGTTCTTTAGTGGAAAGCGACCCTCGGTAAAGATCGAGCATGGCGACCATTCCGAAATCGGCAGGTCGATCAGGCCAGAGTTGCATGAGGCGATTGGCGACGTAATCGCAGAGCTCGAAGCGGCGCGTTTCTATGAGAAGTCTGATGTAGTTGCGAAGCAATGACGGATCTGAGGGCGCATGATCGAGGAGGTCGATTAGCGTTTCCTCCGCTTCTCTGTATTTTCTGGAGAAGAGGTTGAGGCGAAAGAGTTTTTGCTTTTGGGCGATGACTTGGTCCCTCATTTCGGAGGGTGACGAGTGATCGCTCATGAATAGAGCCGCTTTTTCCAGCTGCTCGAAAAGATCTTTTGAGGGCGTATGCTGGGCGTTGATTTCGAGCGCTTTTTGAAGCGTTTCCTGGGCCTCTCTTATTCTCAGCCCTCTTCGTTGGATACAGGCGACTGCGAAATAGAGGTCCGCTGTTGGTCGAAGGGTTTTGAGGGCTTCATTGGCTGCTCGCTCCGCTTCTTCTATTTCATCTTGATTGGAGAGGCTGAGGATGAGGGCATCCCATACCGCTGGCTGGTTCGTATCCGTTTTTAGGATAAGTCGATATTGCTCTGCGGCCTTGCGATAGAGTTTTCGAGACGCGTAGAGTTCGCCGAGGGTGAATAGGGCGCCGAGTTGATCGGGGTCGATTTCGATGGAGCGATGGTAGTGAGCAATCGCTCGCTCGGCATTTTGGACAGCTTGGAAGTATGCAGCGAGTTCGGTGTGGGCGAGAGCGAATTCGGGTTCGATCTGGAGGGCAGTTTCGAGAGAGAGACGAGCTTCTTCGTTCCGGTTGGCTTTGAGTTGGGCTTGGCCGAGCAGGTAGTGGGCTTGAGGGTCTTGGGGAGTCAGTGCGGTTGCTTGAGCGAAGAGCTCTAGGGCTGAAGGGAGATTTCCGCTTTCTTGGGCTTCGATTCCTTGGTTGAGCTTTTGAAGGGCTTCTTCGTTTTCTGGGGAATCAGAGGGCATGCGTCGCGTAGATGTCGAAAGAGGAGAGGGATATTCTGAATACGTTTGCGATTATGCAACACTGGAACTTTCGGGGAGGGGAAAACGGGATAGAATTCGTTCAGAAGATAAATCCATCATCTTCGATCTGCGAGTGGATGAAGGGATAGAAGATGAGGATGAAGAGGGAAGATAGAGGAGCTTTTTTGCAATGAGGGATGGACGCAAAAAAGCGGCCCCCGTTTCTGGGGACCGCTGAGAAGTTATGTTTGCTGTAAATCTTATTAGATGAGACGCAGAGCCGTTTGGCTGGATGCGTTTGCTTGCGAGAGCATCGATGCGCCTGCTTGCGTAAGTACGTTGGCGCGAGCGAGGGCAGTAGACTCAGTAGCAACGTCAACGTCGATGATGTTGCTGTTCGCTGCTTCGAGGTTCACCTTGTTGACCGTGAGCATGTCGGATGCGAAACCGAGGCGGCTTGATTGAGCGCCGTTTGTGGCACGCAGGGTAGCGACGTTTTGTATCGCGTCCGTGATGTCGGAGAGGTCGGTAGCGGTGATGTTGGAGCTACCAGAGGTGAGATCCGTCGTTACCTGATTTTCAAGAGCAGCTTGGTTGATGTTGAGCGATGATCCGCCATCTTCCGTAACTGTGACCGATAGAGACGCAGCGGTAGATGCGTCCGTGAACAAAGATACGCCATTGAACTGTTCACCAGTGATATCGTCGAGCTGACTTTGCAGTTCTTGGAACTCCGTGTTGTAGTTCGCGATGTCCGTGGTGTTTTTGGTTACGTCTGTCGATAGAGTCTTGAGTTCCGACATACGGTCCAAAATCTTGGCAGCGTTGCCAAGGGCGCCGTCTTGCGTTTGCAAGAATGACTGAGCGTTTGCTATGTTCGTGTTTACAGCCTCAGTACGTTTGATAGCCGCTTGCAGCTTCATCGAGACCGCGAGTCCACCTGCGTCGTCCGCGGGGTTTACAATTCGCTTACCGCTCGACAAGCGATTCAAGCTCGCTTGCAACATTTGGTTGCTCTTGTTGAGGTTGTTTTTCGCGACTGTAGCAGTCGTGTTTGTATTGATTACAACTGACATTTTGTATCGTCCTTGAATTTCGCAGAAGCATCCCTGCCTCTACTGGTCTGAGTGAGAGCGTCAGACTTTCGCTTTTCAGCCGTGGGTGGCAGAAATTGGTGTGGAATAGCTTGTGGGTTTTTCTTCATTAAGTGAGTGATATCCCGCTTGGATAGGCGGACGCAGTTGTGGCTGCTACTCACTAAATCGCGGGAATTTGGCCGGTTTTTATCGTTTTGAGCGCTTTTACCCAGCAGGTTAGACGGTGCCCTCTAAGCGCGTTGTGAGGATAAAAATCGTGTAATCGAAGCTGTAAGCTTCAGATTGATAGAGAGTTATGAGTTGCCTTGTTTTGAGGGCGCAAGAAAAGCGGTTCCCCTTTAGAGGGAACCGCTGAAAGTTTGGTAATAAGGTGTTTTATTAACCGATGAGTCGTAGCGCCGTTTGGCTGGACGCATTCGCTTGAGCGAGCATCGAAGAACCTGCTTGTACGAGAACGTTTGCGCGAGCCAACTGAGTGGACTCCGAGGCAACATCTACGTCGATGATGCGGCTGTTTGCAGCTTCGAGGTTTTGCTTGTTAACCGTGAGCATGTCTGAAGCGAAAGAGAGACGGCTTGATTGAGCGCCGTTAGTGGCACGCAAGGTAGCAACGTTTTCGATCGCGTCCGTGATGTCGGACAGATCAGTAGCTGTGAGGTTAGAAGAACCTGAAGTCAGGTCAGTCGTCACTTGGTCTTCCAAGTCTGCTTGGTTGATGTCGATCGTATTGCCTCCATCTTCCGTTACTGTGACTGACAAGGATGCTGCGGTAGAAGCGTCAGTGAACAAGCTTACGCCGTTGAACTGCTCGCCAGTGATGTCATCGAGCTGGCTTTGGAGTTCTTGGAACTCCGTGTTGTAGTTCGCGATATCAGTAGTGTTCTTCGTGACGTCTGTGCTGAGAGTCTTGAGCTCGGACATACGGTCCAAGATCTTAGACGCATTGTTCAGAGCGCCGTCTTGAGTTTGAAGAAACGACTGAGCGTTCATGATGTTCGTATTGACTGCTTCAGTACGCTTGATAGCAGCTTGCATCTTCATTGATACTGCCAATCCACCTGCATCGTCTGAGGGGTTGACAATCTTCGAACCGCTGGAGAGGCGATTCAAAGAGGTTTGCAACATTGCGTTGCTCTTATTGAGGTTGTTCTTTGCTACAGTAGCGGTAGCGTTTGTATTGATTACAACTGACATGTTTTTATCTTCCTTGATTTATGCGCGGCCATCCTTGACCCCGCGGGTTGTCCGAAAGAGAGCGTCGGACGTTCGCTTTTCTGCTGTGGGTAGCGGAAATTCGTTTCATAGTTCTATTGGGTTTGAATGAATTTTCAGTTCATTGCGTTTCGAGTTCTATGTATTCAGATTGTGGATTCTTTATTGAATCAGCCTCAGGGCGATTAGGCTTGAGGCGTTAGCTTGGGTGAGCATGGAAGCGCCGGCCGAGACGAGCACATTGGCTCGAGCGAGCTGGGTGGACTCGGTGGCGACGTCGACATCGATGATGCGACTGTTGGCGGCTTCCATATTCTGCTTGTTGACCGTTAGAATATCGGAAGCGAAGTTGAGTCGGTTGGCTTGGGCTCCGTTGTAGGAGCGAAGCGTCGAGACGTTGACGATCGCGTCGGTGATATCCGAGAGGTCGGTAGCGGTTATGTTGGCGGTTCCGCTCGTCAGGTCAGTCGTCACCTGACTTTCCAGATGAGCCTGATTGATATTGAGCGTCTGCGCGCTGTCTTCGGTTACCGATACGGTGAGCGAAGCTGCGGTTGAGGCGTCGGTGAAGAGCGATACTCCATTGAACTGCTCGCCGGTGATGTCGTCCAACTGACTTTGGAGTTCTTGGAACTCGGTATTGTAGTTGGAGATATCGGTAGTGTTCTTGGTGACGTCTTGGCTTAGCACCTTTAACTCGGACATGCGAGTGAGAACTCTACTCGCGTTGTCGAGCGCCCCGTCTTGGGTTTGTAGAAAAGAGACAGCGTTTGCGATATTCGTATTCACCGCCTCCGTACGTTTAATCGTTGCTGAAAGCTTCATGGAGACCGCCAACCCGCCAGCATCGTCTGCTGGGTTGATGATCTTCGAACCGCTTGAAAGGCGGTTGAGGCTTTGCTGCAGCATGCTATTGCTGCGACTTAGATTATTCTTTGCAACCGTGGCGGTTGCATTCGTATTGATTACGACTGACATGGTTTATGTTCCTCGTATTGAGTTCCATTGAATACGTTGCCCTAGATGGATTTTCCTAGGCTTCGCCTCGCGGCGCGGTGGCCCGCGGCGGGTTCGACTATCGGAAGTCCGAGCTGTGGTTGATTGTGTGGGTTAGTGTTTTCGCTGCGCGTCTAGGCGTATTCGTTTTATTGATATCAGTTGATATTTCCGGTGGTTTTTTTAACGTCTCTCGGAGGCTAGGTCCGAGAGGCGGAGGGGTGGTGGGAAATTTATCCGATCAATCTCAGGGCCGTCTGGCTGGAGGCGTTCGCTTGCGTGAGCATCGACGCGCCTGCTTGGACGAGGACATTAGCCTTGGCGAGTCGGGTGGACTCAGCGGCGACATCTACGTCTATGATGCGGCTGTTGGCGGCTTCGAGGTTGGACTTGTTGACGGTCAACATCTCCGATGCGAATGTGAGGCGGCTGGACTGGGCGCCGTTGGTGGCGCGGAGAACGGCTACATTTTCGATCGCATCCGTGATGTCGGATAAGTCGGTTGCTGTGAGATTCGCGGATCCGGAAGTCAGGTCGGTGGTGACTTGGTCTTCCAATGCAGCTTGATTGATGTCGAGCGACTGGGTGCCGTTTTCCGTTACATACACGGATAGGGAGGCTGCGCTGCCGGCGTCCGTGAAGAGAGAGACTCCGTTGAATTGCTCTCCCGTAATGTCGTCGAGTTGGCTTTGCAACTCCTGGAACTCGGTATTGTAGTTGGCGACGTCGGTGGTGTTTTTGGTGACGTCTTGGCTGAGAACCTTGAGTTCCGACATGCGGTCTAGGACCTTTGCGGCGTTGTTCAAAGCTCCGTCCTGAGTTTGGAGGAAGGATTGAGCATTCGCGATGTTTGTATTGACAGCTTCAGTACGAGCTATGGCTGCTTGAAGTTTCATCGATACCGCTAGTCCGCCGGCGTCGTCAGCTGGGCTGACAATCTTCGAGCCACTGGAGAGGCGATTCAGACTGCTCTGAAGCATAGCGTTGCTTCGAGACAGATTGTTCTTCGCCATGGTTGCGGTGGCGTTGGTGTTTATTACTACTGACATGTTTTATTCATCCTTGAGTTTCGCAAAGGCATCCCTGCCTTGCTTATGGGTTAGTGAGTGAGTCGGTTCGGTCGCCAAGGAGGGGCTCCCGGTGGACTTTGGTTGGTTTCGAATACTGAGTTTAGGCGTATTCTTTTCTCGCGGAGGCGTGGGGTCGGTCGTTCTTTAGGAGTCGTTCCGGAAGTCGGTCGACTTACATGCCTTCGCTTGAAATTGATTTGAGCGTTTCGCTTCGGTTTCCATCGAACTTCGGTCGGTCGGCGCTTAATCGTAGGGAGATGCGCTTCGTTGCCGGGCGGATGAAAATGGTTGGGCGTTTTGCTTCTAAGCGTATCTGTATAGATGATACGATGTCTCTTCGGAGGTTCGAATAGGGGGCCAGGCGGCGATTCCTTTCCGAACGGTTTCCGTTGCCGGGGCTTGCGCATTGCGCGGCGGGCGTCGATCCCTGGGGGACTTTCGCTTCTGGTGGCGAGTGGCGGCGCTGCTTGCGGCGGCCGGGCGGTGTCTACTGATCTGCATGGCGGTTTTTGGTTCCGTTGTTGCTGAGGAGCGTAGAGCTTTTCTGCGGTAGAATCGAGCGCGCGACTGAAGCGCGAGAGTTTTCGTGTATTTGAATTTCTCTCTGGCGGTTCTGGATATCGGTGGTGGCCGTCAGCGATGCTTCCGTTCCCTTGAGTATCGTACGGAGGGGAGGAAAGCGGGTTTCCTTCTGCTTCATGAGAGGCGGCCCGCTTACGTGGCTTCCCTATGCAGCGTGGGTGGATCCCCTTGGCTGAATGTCTGTCTTTGCGCTTCGGCATATTGTCTCTTTTCGTATTTGTTATTGAGATACGTTGGCGTTTTCGACGGACCTTTCGGTTCGTATCGATATCGTTTTTCGCTTTGAGTGAACGCGGCTTCAATGAGAGCGTAGTTCTGGCTTGGTCATACGTTTTCGATTCTGATTTTTCGCTGTTGGCGGCTCTTGATGCGAGTGACGGGGCATGGCGGGGCCGCGAATGAGAAGGGTGTTTCTCATTGGATTGATGAATCCGTAGTTGTTTCCCCACGACGAAGCGTCGCTTGGATAGGGAGATTCTTAGGTTTGCGAACGCTACCCGACGGTTGGTTCCCCGCCCGTCAGCGGGGAACCTGTGTCGTAGTAGTAACTAACCTAAAAGTCTGAGCGCGACTTGACTGGAGGCGTTCGCCTGAGTCAGCATCGAGGAACCTGCTTGTACGAGCACGTTGTATCGAGCGAGTCGCGTGGATTCTGCGGCCACATCTACGTCTACAATGCGGCTATTTGCGGCTTCGAGATTCTCTTGATTTACAGTGAGCATCTCGGAAGCGAACGAAAGTCTGTTCATCTGGGCGCCATTGGTGGCGCGGAGGATCGCTACGTTTTCGATAGCGTCCGTGATATCCGACAGGTCTGTTGCGGTCAGGTTGCTGGAACCTGATGTGAGGTCTGTCGTGATCCGGTTTTCCAAGTTACCTTGGTCGATGTCTACCGTTTGGCTACCGCTTTCCGACACAAACACGGAGAGCGAAGCTGCTGTACCTGCATCTGTGAAGAGAGAGACTCCATTGAACTGCTCAGCCGTGATTTCGTTCAGCTGATTTTGAAGTTCTTGGAACTCAGTATTGTAGTTAGCGGTGTCGGTGCTGTTTTTAGTAACATCCTGAGAGAGGATTTTCAGCTCCGACATGCGGTCCAAGACCCTAGTTACATTGCTGAGTGCGCCGTCCTGCGTTTGAAGAAACGATTGGGCGTTCGCTATGTTTGTGTTTACGGCTTGGGTACGGTTGATAGTCGCAGTCAACTTCATTGAAACTGCGAGACCGCCAGCGTCATCGGATGGATCGATGATTTTCGAACCGCTCGACAAGCGGTTGAGGCTCTTTTGCAACATAGCGTTGCTATGAGCAAGGTTGTTTGCGGCAGACGTAGCTGACGCATTGCTATTGATTACTACTGACATTTTAACTTCCTTGTTAGTGTTTTTAGGTTTTCGCGACGTCCTTGTCGCATGCGGTTTAGAGTCCGCTCTCTGTAGCCTTTCGGTTACGCCCTATAGTATCGGTTACTCATGCGGGACTTTAGGGAAAACTTCATCTTTTTGAGTGAATTCCGCAGTTTCGTAGAGGATGGATACTAGCGAGCTCTGGGGAAATGCGGCGTTTCCCCTCTGTATAAGGGGACTTGAAGAGAGGCGTATGAAGAGGCGAATTTGTAGATAGATGTCTCCAAAATTCAGTTACGCTCGGGCTCATCTAGTAAAAAAAAGGTCAAGCCCGGCTCTTTAGAGCTCATTGTGGATCGAAATCTTGCAGCGGAGGAGGAGTGGGCTTGATTTGTATTACTCATTACGGCGGGGCGCTTCGCTTCGCTTCAATTTCACCCCCGACATCGTCATGGATTCTGAGACTCAATCATTGATAGAAAAGAAATTCGCCGAAGCCACTCAGCTGCATTCCAGCGGCAAGCTGGAAGGAGCGATGCTTCTATATAAAGAGATTCACGAATTGGATAACCATCATGCGGATTCGATCCACTTGATGGGATTGGCGTTTCATCAGCTTGGGGAGAGCGAGCAAGGCGCTCAGTTGATTCGCCTGGCGATATCGATTCGCCCGAATGAGGCTCCTTATTATTCCAACTACGGTAGCGTCTCGAAGGGCTTGGGCGATTTGGAGGAAGCGTTGGCGGCTTTTAAGAAGGCGATTGAAATCGATCCTGTATACCTCGCGCCCTATTTCAATATGGGTGAAGTGCTCTGTTTGCTTGGACGCTTGGATGAGGGCGAGGAAGCTTATCGCAAGGCGGCCGAGCTGAATGCGGAGGTCCCGGATATCTGGGCGAATCTGGGTGTGTGCTTGTTGAGCAAAGAGGATCTGGAAGGAACGGAAGAGGCATTGGGCAAGGCGTTGCAATTGCAGCCGAGTTCGCCGACGGCTCTCTACACTTTAGGGAGGCTGCGTTCGAAGCAGAAGAGATTGGATGAAGCGAAGACCTACCTTCATCAGGCGATGAGCGCCGGCTTTAATGAGAAGGAATGTCTAGATCAATTGATCGCCATCAGCGAACAGTTCAAGGATTACGAAGTGACGATCGATTACGTGAATCGAGTCGTTGAGATGGGCTTGGCTAACGCGGATTCCTACAACAGCCTTTCAATCGCTTATCAGGGGATCGGTGATTTCGAGAAGGCGAAGGATGCGGTTGAGGTCGCTCTGCAGCACGATCCGAAGAGCGTTGTGGCGCTTTGTACCTCGGCGGCTTTCTTGAACGAGATGGGCGAGTTTGAGGCTTCGATCGAACAGTCTCAGAAAACCTTGCTGGAAGATCCTAATTGCGTGATTGCTTATCATAACTTGGGAGCTTCGAACCGCGGGTTGTTGAAACTTGAGGAGGCTGAGGAAGCCTTTAAGAAAGGTCTGTCGATCGATCCGGATTACGCAGAGGTTCATAACAACCTCGCTTTGGTGATGCAGCACAAGGGTGATACCGATGCGATGATTCATCACTTCGAGCGGGCCGAGGCCCTAAAGCCAGATTACGCTTCAGCGTTTTCCAATCACGGTTCGGCGATGATTCGCTGCGGCATGTTGACTAAGGCGAAGGAGCTTTTGGAGAAGGCTGTGGAGATCGATCCGGGTATGGTGGCTAATTGGTTCAATCTTGGACGTTTGTATCATGAGCTTGGAGACGCGGAGAATAGCTTGGCGTCTTACAATGCCGGATTGAGGTTAGAGCCCGGCAATGAACGGTGTCTCGCGGCGCGGGCATCGACGCAGATCGGTCGTGCGGATGTGAGCGATGACGAGGTCTTCGAGATGCATGTCGAAAGCGGGGAAGCCCTTGAGTCTGGGGTTGAGCCGATGGATATCGATCTTGGCGATCGCTTAGCGGATGTGGGCCGGAAGAGAAGACTCGGTTTCGTTTCTGCGGATTTCAAAACGCACTCAGTGGCTTTCTTCTTGCTGCCTCTTTTCAGGAATCTGGATCGAAGCCAATTCGAAATCTACTGCTATTCGAGCGTCGAGAGCCCGGATGAGGTGACTGCTCAGTTCGAGGAACTCAGCGATGGGTGGAGATCGATCGTGAGTGTTCCCGATGGCAAGGCGGTGGAGCAAATCTTGGCGGATCAAATCGATATTCTTTTCGACCTTTCGGGGGCGACGGCTGGCAATCGATTGCGATTGTTCGCGTTCAAGCCTGCTCCCGTGCAAGCAGCCTGGTTGGGTTATGCCCATAGCACGGGCTTGACGCGAATCGACTATCGTATTGTTGATGCGGATACGGATCCTGAGGGAATGACGCGGAATACCGAAGAGTTAGCGCGGTTGGCGGGCTCATTTATCGTTTACGCTCCTCGAGAAGGGACTCCAGAGGTGGCGCCCACGCCAATGATTGAGAAGGGATCGGTGACCTTCGGCTCTTACAATAATCTAACTAAGCTTAACGAAGCCTCGGTCGCTTTGTTCTCTAAGGTCTTGAGCGAAGTCGAAGGGTCGCGAATCGTTTTGAAGAGCCACCAGGTGAATGACAGCGAAACCAAGCAACGTATTTGGTCGCTCTTTGAAGCGCAGGGTATTGCTCAGGACCGCGTGGAGATGCTGCCGCGCTTTTCCGATTTGAATGCTCACCTCGAGTCCTACGG
>JBCCZW010000002.1:0-28028 GCA_039186805.1 Verrucomicrobiota bacterium | reverse complement strand
GTTAAATGCAGACCCTTTCTACAGGAGTTTTGGGGAGGGAAGAGGATAATTAATTTTCGGATTCTGATATGAAGGTTGGCGCAGCTATAAAAACGGTCTTAGTTTTGGGAGTTATAGGCGTTGGAGCGTTTTATTACGTTCGAACCTTGAAGCCGGAAGCGTTGGTTGCGGCGGTAAAGGAGGATGTCGCCGCGCACGCGGTGCCCGGTACCCTTACGGTATTGCCCAGAGTGGCGATCGATTTGAAGAGCGAACACGATGGTCGCATTATCGAGTCGAGTATAGAGGTAGGGGAAATCGTAAAGAAGGGGCAGCTTCTTGTAAGATTGGATACGAGTGAACTGGAAATTAATTTAGATCGAGATCGAGCGGTTTATGAAGCGGCCGTGAAGAAAGCGGAGATTAGAAACCCACGCGAATACGATTTAGATAAAGCGAAAGAGGCATTGGAGGATGCTGAATTGAGCAAGAGTACTTTGTCTGTGTCTCAATTCGAGAATCTCAAGAAAAACATCACTCGGATTGAAGAGCAATTGCGTCGCGATAAAGTGGATACGGATCTGCGGATAGCCGAGTTGAAGAGCAAAGTGTTATTGTTGGAACGCCAGATCGAGAACATGAGTATTGTATCCCCGATCGATGGAATCGTGTCGCCGGTTTATGCGTATGAAGGCGATTGGATCCATAGAGGCCAACAAATCGCTCGGGTGGTTTCTTTGAATTCGATCGTGGAGGTGAAGGTGAGCGAGGAGAACTTCGCAGGTCTGGAGGTGGGCCAGCGCGCTCGGGTCAAATTTTTGGGCTATGGGGTAAAGGAGTTTTCGGCGACTGTTAGTAAGATCATCGATGTGGCTGAAACGGAGACCCAGCGTTATCCGCTTCATTTGGAAGTGGATATTGATCCTAGAAAACTATATCCGGGCTTGACTGGAGAAGCGAGTATTACGATCGACGAGCGCGAAAAGGCTTTGGTGATTCCTCGCCAGGCGCTCGAGGGCGATAAGGTCTATGTAGTCGAGGGCGGCGTGGTTTCGGTGCGTCAAGTCGAGAAAGGCTATATCTCGCTAACCAATGCGGAAGTGAGAGACGGCTTAGAGCTTGGCGATCAAGTGATCGTTGAAAACCTAGAGCTGTTTTCCGAAGGAGACGAGGTGCGGACCAGCCTCATCAATTTCTACTAGGCGTCGTTTGAAAGGGGACTGGGGTAGTCCCCATTTTGGACCATCTTGGAGATCTGATTTTGGACTGAGAGTAAGTCTTCTCGGTGAGTGACGCCGAGCCAGTCTGCTTCGCAGCGGAGAATCCTGACTTGGGCGGTATTGGATTTCACGAGCTCGTCGACTGCAAAGGGGAGGTAAAACTCCGTTTTCGCTTCGCTAGAGTTGCGTTTGAGAAACTCTTCGAAGAGTTGTTTGAGTTCGATCAGGAAGGCTCTGGGGAATGCCCAGCAGTTGAGCGATACGGGTGTTTCGGCGGAGAGCGTGACGTTCTTGCCGGCCTGGTTTTCCCCTGTGATCAGGCCGTTCTTGAGGGCGATGCTCGTGTGTTCTTCTACATTCGCCAATAGACCGTTTTCGTCTGCTTGGCAAACGCCACGCGATACCGAACCGTTTGGGGAGAGCGTCTTGTCGAGTCTGTATCCAACAAGCGCGTACATATTGTCTTCTGTGGTGGAGAGGAAGTTTGCGAGGGATCCGTAAGACTCCTTTCCGTAGAAATCGTCTGCGTTGATGACGGCAAAGGGCGTGTCGAGCTTTTTGCGGGCGGCGAAGACGGCGTGGCCGGTTCCCCAGGGCTTTTGACGATGGTCGGTGGGACCGATATCGATTGGGAGATCGTCCATTTCCTGGAAGGCGATTTCGACGTCTATATTTTCGCCGTATTTGGATTCTACGATAGGGCGGAAGACACTCTCCATTTCGCGTCTGATGACGAAAACAACTTTTCCGAAACCGGCTTCGATTGCATCGTGAACGGAGTAGTCGAGTATCCATTCTCCGCTGGGGCCAACGGGCTCCATTTGCTTTAGGCCGCCGAAGCGGCTTCCCATGCCGGCCGCGAGTACGAGCAATGTCGGTTTCATCGAGCGGAGGATTGAGCCGCTTTAAAGATCGGAGGCAAGCACGAAGGTTTCCCTCTTGAATCTTAGCCTTCGCTGAAGTTGAGAGGCAGGGTGATTGTGGTAGGAACAGGTTTGCCTGCTTGGGTAGCAGGATTGAATTTCCAATAGAGCGCAGCGTTGAGAGCGGGGCGTTCGAGTTCAGGATCGGAACTATTGAGGGCGGAGGCGTTGAGGACGTGGCCTTTTTCGTCGAGATCGAGTTGGAGGTTTACGTATCCGCGTTGTCCGGCGAGATGCTGCGGAAGCTCGGGGAGGGGAAGTTCTTCGGGGGTGGGGAGTTGAAAACCTTCGGTTTTGATGCCTCGATGGCCGCCGTTGAATTGGAAAGCTTGAAAGGCTTGGCTGGCGACCGGAGTACCTTGATCTTCGGCGGGCTTAAATTTCCAGGATAGGGCTGCTTTCGCTGCTAATCGCGTTAGCTTGGGGTGAGAAGAATCGATTACTTCGACATGGGTGACTTGACCTTTCGGGTCGATGGCGAGGAGCAGTTTTGCGTGACCTACGGTGTCGACTAGTTCGGGTGGCAGTTTGGGTTTAGTACGTTTAACTGGCTTCGCTTTTTTGAAGGCGATTTCGATCGGTTCTTTCTTTTCCTTTTTGGGGGAGGCGGTGGCTTTGATGAAGAGTGGAAGAATTACTTTTTTGGATACGAATTCACCGTTTTCGATAGCCGGTCTGAACTTCCATTGGGCAAAAGCCGAGGTCACTAGCGCGTCGAGCTGAGACTCGCTGGAGTTTAAGACGGAAACTGAGGTGAGATCTCCGTTTGGGGACACGGTAGCGGAGAGTCTGATTTCTGCAGATAGGTGGGCGAGGGATTCGGGAATCTCCGGACTGACGGTTTTCCAAGGACGTGGGTCTCGGTCTTTCCTGGGCAAAGGTTCCAGGATTATGTCTCCCTCGTTGATGTGCACCTTTTGAATAACGGTGGATGGGATGGGGGAGCCCTCTCTTTCTGCTGGCTGAAAGAACCAATGATGAAAGGCGTCAGTGACAAGCTGATCGAGATCCGGATTTGTGGAATCGATGATTTTCGAGTCGATGACGTAGCCGTATTTGTTGATCTCGGCTTGTAGAGTGAGCGTGCCTTCAGCCTGCTTCAGTTCGCCTTCGAGGACAGGCCTCGGCCTTTTGAGGGGTCTTGGGGCTTTGGTTTTGCCGTGCGCCGCCACTGATGCGAGGAGAATCGATGATGCGATGATTCCTCGAAACAGAATGTTCTTCGTTGCAGCCTGGCAAAAGCGTTTCATCCATTGTTTTTCGGATTTTCGGAGGAATTCTTGATTTTTTGGTGAAAGAGTCACCGTTGCCCAAGGGTTCTCGCTATTGACAGTGAGTGCGGAGGGAGAAAGGGATGCAATGATATGGGTGAGGACGTAACCAGTAGGACTCGGCGATATGTAGCCTTAGCTCATGGGATTTGGGATACCTCAAAAGTTTTTCGTAGGATGCGTAACTGTTTGGAAGATAATGGTTACCGCTGTGTTGTAGTTGATTTCAGTCCGTCGGATGGGAGTGATGGGTTGGAAGTGGCGGCAAGACAATTGAAGGCCGCTATCGAAGCAGAAGTAGAGAATGGGCTTCATTGGATCTGATCGGGTTTAGTATGGGTGGAATTGTGGGGCGCTACTATCTGCAGCGCTTGGGCGGCTTGGATAGAGTAAGACGGTTTTTGACGCTTTCTTCTCCGCATGGAGGCTCCTGGACCTGTTTAGCTCCCATGGGCAAAGGAGTGAAGCAGATGCGTCGAGAGAGCGATTTTCTAAAGGATTTAGATGCGGATGCGGAGCGTCTACGCGCGGTGAAATTTTCCTCGTTCTACACTAAGCGAGATTTAATGGTGCTTCCGGCAAGCAGCTCGCGAACGCGTTGGAGCCTCAATCGCGTGTTTCCGGTTTGGTGGCACTCATGGATGTTGGTGGATACGGGCGTGCATGAAGCCGTACTGGAATTCTTAGGCGAAGAGGAGATCTAGATGTCGTTCCTGTAGGAACCTATGAGGCCCTGAGAGTTTTCTCCGGTTCATTTCTTCCACAGATTCTGAGCAGTGGCCGTAAGGGCTTGCTGTTGAAGGGGCAAGGAGGCATAGAGGGTATTTTTCAAGAAGTATGGAATCAAAATACCTCGGTAAAACAGTGACGCGCCCGGTGGATGAGCTGGATACTTTTCCAGCTCCCGAGGGAGTGACTTTGGTGACGATGACTTCAGATGAAGTCGCTAGCTCGTGCCCTATTACCGGACAACCGGATTTCTATAAGGTCTCGATTGAGTATGCTCCCAATGAGCTCTGCATCGAGTCGAAGAGCTTGAAGCTTTATCTGTGGGGTTTTGCCGGCAAGCGGGCGTTTGCCGAGCAATTGACTGTCGATATAAAGGATCGCGTGGTAGAGGACATTAAGCCCAAGTCTGTTAAAGTGACGGCAATACAAAAGGCTCGCGGCGGTATAACGATCGAAACTTTAGCGGAATACAACGAGGACTGAGTTCGTTGAGCTTGAATGAAACGAACTGAGCGGAATTGGGGTAAGAGGGGTTAGCGACTGCTATGAACTTTTTGGATAAGTTGGAACGAAGACTAGGTTGGATCGCCATACCTAATTTGGCCATGTATATCATAGTGGCTCAGGTGCTGGCCCTGGGCTTGTACATGGTAAGAGGCTTTGAGTTTTTAGAGATGATGTCTTTCTCGCCTTACCACATTTTGCAAGGACAGGTGTGGCGGTTGGTCTCCTTTATCCTAATACCTTTTCAAATACCTCAGGGACTGTTCGACTACTTGTTTCTGGCTTTTGGTTGGTACATCTTCAATATGTGCTGCACGGCTCTAGAGCAGACGTGGGGTTCGTTCAAGACGACGCTCTATATCGTAGTTTGGCTTTTAACGGTAATTGTATTTGGTTTCTTACTACCCGAATTCAGCATCGTAAGGACGAGTTACGGTTTATATCTGGTGGTGTTTTTCGCGTTTGCTTACCTTTTTCCAAACATCGAGTTTTTGATGTTTTTCGTCCTTCCCGTTAAAGTGAAATGGCTAGGCTGGATATCCGCCGGATTGGTTTTCTTGCAGGCCAGCGCGGGTGGAGTGATTCAAGTACTGATCACAGCGGCTAGCTTCAGCAGCTTTTTCCTGTTCTTCGGTAAGGAGTTCTTGAATACGGCAAAGCAAAAGCAGAGGAAGGCGAAGTTCGATGCGGAAAGAAAAATCGAAGCGGCCACTCCTTTCCACGTTTGTTCCGTTTGCGGTGTGACGGATATCAGCGATCCTGATATGAATTTTCGCTATAGAGGAGATGATGCAATTTGCGAACGTTGCATCGAGCTGGAGAAGGAGCAGGAAAGCAAAAAAGGAAGCGAAGCATGAGTTCGCTTCAGGGAAACGTGATTTGGTTATTGTGGGGCTGCTCAGTCTTTCAGTCGTCTACGAGCTCGGGGTGTTTGTCGAAGTAGGTTTGAAGAACCGCTTGGGCGATAGGGGCGGCGTAGATGCTGCCGCCGTAGGGTTTGTCGATCACGGTGCCTTCAGAAAGGACTGCTATAGCGACTTTTGGATTCTCGACTGGGCCGAAGGCGACGAACCAGGCCATTTCTAGGGTGCCTGTCTTTCCATCGACTCTTTTTCGGAATTGCGCGGTGCCGGTCTTGCCGGCGATCGCGACGCCTTCGACCTGCGAATTCTTACCGGTACCGATGGCAACTGCACGCTTCATTCCGTCGATGAGGATGTTGTATTGCTCATCGTTGAGTCCAAGGTCGGGTCCTCTGGGGCGTTCGGCGACTTGGTCAGGGGTTAGTTTGAGAATACTTGGATTGGAGACGACTTCATTGCGGGCAATAGACGCGGTGAGGAGGGCGAGTTGGATCGGCGTGCTGATGTTGAATCCTTGTCCGATGGACATATTAGCCGTGTCGCCTGGGGTCCATCCGTAGCCGCGATTTTCTTTTTTCCATGCTTTGGTAGGCACGAGCATGCGGCTGGTTTCATTTGGCAAGTCAATGCCGCTTTCTTTATGAAGGCCAAGGTGCATGGCGGTGGCGCTGAGCCTGTCGACGCCAATTTCGAGGCCGACGTTGTAGTAAAATACGTTACAGCTGACGCGGATGGCGTTCTTCACGTTTACATCGCCGTGACCGTTGCGGTTGTGGCATGGGAATAGCCTATCGCCTACTTTGTGGTATCCAGAACATTCATACTCGGTATCTTTGGTGATGACTCCGTGCTGCAGGCCGGCTATGGTAGTAACCAGTTTGTAGGGAGAACCGGGCGGGTATATCCCTTGGAAGGCTCGGTTGGGCCAGGCTTCGTTTTCGTTAATCCATTTCACCACCTCAGATTTGAAGCGTGGGGTCGTGTCGTTGAGATTATAAGCGGGAAGACTGACCATCGCGAGCACTTCGAGTGTTTCGACGTCGAGAGCGATGAGAGCGCCTTTCTCGATCTCCAACTCTCTGTATTTTTCTTCTGCGGCTAGTTGGAGGTCGATATCGAGGGAAAGATATACGTCTTTGCCTTTTTCCGGGTGGACGCGTTGTTCGCGCTTAACTTGAAATCCTGAAGGATCGACGAGCCAGATTTCGGTGCCGGTCTTTCCTTGGAGGTACTCGTCGTATTGCTTTTCGACTCCGTCGCGTCCGAAGGTGCCTTTCGAAGCGAAGGTCTTGAGGTCTTCGCCGGGAAGGTCGACTTCGTCTTCCAGCATCGCGTTGGAAACGAATCCAAGAGTGTGAGCGGCAGCGGCTTCGTAGGGGTAGAATCGCGAGGAGGAGGCGTATACTTGGACGGGAGACTGTATGGGCAGCGACTCCAGGAGTATGGCGAATTCTTCTCGGTTTAGGTCATCAATTATTGGATACGGTAGAAGGGGATCTATGTAGAAGTGGCGAGAGAGGGTCTTGGCGTCGACGCTTTCTTCGCGGCCTAGTACGCGGTTAACGTCGTTGAGGTAGGTCTGGATGACCTGGGCTCTGGCTTGGATGGTAAGACGGTCGCGATCTCGTGAGGTGAGAATGTCGTTTTCGTTTTGGAAGTCGCGGAAGAGGATGCGGCGTTTCTTTTCGAATTCCTCGCGGACGGTTTTGTCTTTGAGGAAGATGACGGCAGAGAATTTCGCTTGGTTTGAGACGAGTACGCGCCCCTGCCGGTCGTAGATGTTTCCACGTGGACCGGGGGTGAGGATGCGGCGGTGGTTCTGGATTTTGCCAGCTTCTTTGAACTCTGCAGAGGTGAAGAGCTGACGATAGGCGAGGCCTCCAAGCAGGACGGACATCATGAGAATGATGGCGACGTAGAATATGAGTACGCGCGACTGGTACTTTATCTTTTCCTCCGGATTCATATCAGCGTGATTCTCTTTGTTCTTCCAGGATGCGGATGCCGAAAAACTCGAGCGTTTCCAACATACACGCGAAGTAGAGTTTAGTAAAGATTGCTATGACTAGCGAACTGAAGAGGAAGTTCAGAAAAAGGAGGGAAAGGTTGAGCGCTTCGAAGCCGACTTGCGTTAAGACGAAGTAGGTAAGGAATGCGTGCACAGCGAGGTTGGCGATGAGCGCCATGCCGGCGGCGATAGCAGTGGATTCGCGGTGGATGCGGTGTCGTATCCAGATTAGTATACAGAAGATGATTACGATGGTCGCCAGCATCGAACCGTAATTGAGAGGCGATAGGCTCTCGAGGTAAAGAGCAGTGGGCAGCAGCGAAAGGAAACCTTGGCGGAAGTTTAGAAGAAAAGCCGAGAAGGCGATGAGCAATCCTAGGATGGAAAGGTGGACGTTATGGATCGATAGGTAGTGGTTTATCTGCGACAGAATGAAGAGCGCGATATAGTGAACAATCGTTACGATCAACCATCTGTGTTTTGAGAAGTTGATCATGATTGCGGAGCGGACGGCGCTTCAGCCGCTGTTTCCTCAGACTCTGGCTGATAGTCGGGGTCGAGGCGACGGATTGGGATAAGAACGGCGACCTCTGTGATGCTCATGAGGCGAGGGTCGAGTTCGACGTCCGCATCGAAGTACATGCCGCCGGCGCCTTGGCGGGTGTTTGAGATATAACCGACGTGTATGCCAGCGGGGAATATTCCGCCCATCCCGGAAGTGATAAGGCGAGGGAGGTTTTGCGGGTCGCCGATACGGGTATCGGTTGGGACGTACTCCGCAAGCCCGACGGGGCGGCTGAAGGTGCGAGAGCCGGCGCCGCGGAAGCTCATGGGACGATTGTCTCCTTCGATGACCACTGCGAGGCGTAGGTGACTATTGGAGACGAGATCTACCCATGCTGTGTTCAGTCCGACTTCGCTGACGCGCCCCACCACGCCTCCAACGAAGACGACAGGATCGTCGGTTTGGATATCGGCGTTCTTGCCTTTGCGGATTTGGATTCGCTGCCACCAAGAAGTGAAGTCGCGTTTTACGACGCGAGCGATCTCGTATTGGTAAGTTTGGCGGGAGGGGAGCTGGAGGAGTTGCTCAAGGCGGGCGACTTCTTCGCGGAGGGATTGGTTTTCAAGGGCTGCGATTTCGTAGCGCGCGTTGAGGCGGGCGAGGTCTTGTCCGCGTTCGTAGAGTTCTTTTTTGGATTTTAAGCGTGCGGCCCAGTAGTCTTGGAGATCGCGTATATAGGAGGCCGAGACTTCAGCGGGAGCTTGGAATTCGTAGAAGCTGGTTTTTAGTAGCGACTTAACGAATACGGGGATGGTGGACCACGCGAAGAAAAGGACGACCAACGCGATGAAAGGCCTGAATTGAAGCAGTCGTCTCTTTAGCAAGGCTTAAACGATTGGCGGGCTATTCCTTTAAGTCTCCGGCGACGTAGGGTAGAAGGGCGTTGAGTTCAGCGAGAACGGCGCCGGTGCCGTTGGCGACCGCAGAAAGCGGGTCGTCGGCTATCATTACGGGCAGGCCAGTGCGTTCGCAGAGCAGACGATCAATGCCGCGTAGTAGAGCGCCGCCGCCGGCGAGGACGAATCCGCGATCGACTAGGTCGGCTGAGAGTTCTGGCGGGCAGCGTTCGAGAGCGTTGCGTACGGCTTCCACGATGGCGCTGACGGTGTCGTTGAGCGCTTCGCGGATTTCTTGGGAGGAAATGTTAATGGTTTTTGGTAAACCAGCTACGGAGTCGCGGCCCTTGACCTCGAGAGTCATTTCTTCGTCGAGAGTGTGGGCTGATCCTACGCGGAGCTTAATCTCTTCTCCAGTGCGTTCACCGATGAGGAGATTGTAGGCCCGCTTCATGTAGTTGATGATGGCGGAGTCGAGTTCGTCGCCTCCTACGCGGATGCTCTTAGCGTAGACGACGCCAGCGAGGGAGATGATGGCGACTTCCGTGGTACCGCCGCCGATATCGACGATCATGTTAGCGGCGGGCTCTTCAACCGGGAGGCCGACTCCGATGGCGGCTGCCATAGGCTCTTCGAGGAGCATGACTTCGCGTGCGCCGGCGTGGGTGGCGGATTCTTTTACGGCGCGCTTTTCTACTTCAGTGATTCCGGAGGGGATCGCGATGACCACGCGCGGCGGGATGATCTTCGCTGTCTGCACCTTTTTGATGAAGTAGCGCAGCATGGCTTCGGTGATGTCGAAGTCTGCGATAACCCCGTCTTTCATGGGACGAATAGCCGTAATATTTCCGGGGGTACGCCCGAGCATCTTCTTTGCTTCATCCCCGACGGCGAGGACGCGGCGAGTGCCGCTGTGGATCGCGACGACGGAGGGTTCTCTCAGAACGATGCCTTTGTCCTTGGAGTAGACGAGGGTGTTGGCCGTGCCTAAATCGATGCCGATGTCGTTAGAGAAAAGTCCGAGGAGATTGCGCCACATGAATATTTATAAAATGCTCAACGAAAGGACATTTGGAATCAAGTGTTTAAAAGAGCATTGGGCAAGCGCAAAGGTGAATGGGGAATGGTGGATTTAGAGGGGCGAATTTGAGGTTGGGAATTTTGGATACATCCAGGCTTCGCCCTTTGGGGCTACGCCGCGACGAGCAGGAGTGAGTTGTGATTAGTGAATTAGGGTAGAGGTTGTAGCGGATGCTTGGTCTTACTCTTGCTCTTAATCTTACTCTGGATTCCGTCTACCTCACATCCCGAACGGACGGACTAAGAGTAAGAATCAAGAGTGCGCTGCGCGCAAAAAAGCCGCCTGTGCGTTTGGGGCGAGGCGGCTTGGAGTGGCGTAATGGCAATTCGAGGACAGCGTTAAGTGCTGGTCTTTTCTTGCTCGTTTTGCGGATTGGGGATGGACCTCTTTGGTTCCGGCTTAACTTCTTCGTCCATGGCGGTTTTGAAGTCTTCCTCAATCGTGCTGGTCGCTTTCTTGAACTCCTTGATGGACTTGCCGACGCCGCGGGCGAGTTCGGGGAGTTTCTTGGCTCCGAAGAAGAGAATAAAGACCACCATGATTACGGTGATTTCCATCCATCCGAAGTTTTGAATAAAAGCGAGTGTGTTTGCGCTGTGTGACATGCTGTCTGTTCTCTTTTTAGAGGTGAAACTTACTGTGGTTGCTGCTTGCCGCCTTCGCCACCTTCTCCTGAGAGAAAAGTGTTTGGGCCGTCGAACTGCTCGTTTTCAAAGAATCCGTGCAATTGGCGGATACGCGTCGGGTGACGCATCTTGCGAAGGGCTTTTGCTTCGATTTGGCGAATACGCTCTCGTGTGACCTTGAATTGCTTGCCGACTTCTTCGAGCGTGCGGCTATATCCGTCGACGAGACCGAAACGGAGGGAGAGCACGCGACGTTCGCGTTCGGTGAGCGAGTCGAGGACATCGATGATCTTTTCGCGTAGGAGACTGAAGGCGGTTTGGTCGTAGGGGTTATCCGCTGACTTGTCTTCAATGAAGTCTCCGAAATTTGTGTCGTCTCCATCGCCGACGGGGCTTTGGAGCGAAATAGGTTGCTGGGCCATCTTCATGATGGTCTGTACGCGTTCGACGGGGAGTGCCATTTCTTCCGCGACCTCTTCTGGAGTGGGCTCATGGCCGTACTCTTGAAGAAGCTGCTTTTGGACCTGCATCACCTTGTTGAGCGTCTCAATCATGTGAACTGGGATGCGGATCGTGCGAGCCTGGTCGGCGATGGAGCGGGTGATCGCTTGGCGGATCCACCAGGTCGCGTAGGTCGAGAATTTGTATCCGCGACGGTACTCGAATTTCTCGACGGCCTTCATGAGACCCATGTTGCCTTCCTGAATGAGGTCGAGGAAGGATAGTCCGCGGTTGGTGTACTTTTTGGCGATCGAGATGACGAGGCGTAGGTTGGCTTCGACCATTTCTGTCTTGGCCTTATGCGCGTCTTTGAGGTGCTTGCGGACGTCTCCGATGAGGCGCTGCAGCTTGTCCGGGTCGATGCGGTACTTGTCGTGAAATTCCTCCAGTTCGCCTTCTAGGCGCTCGATGTTTATGAGCGTATCGGCCTGAGTCTTAGGCTTCCGAGCGCGGTCGATGTCGCGGTAAATCTTGTTTATGCGAGAGAGGTCTTTGCTGATGACCTCGTCGAGATGTTCTTCGAAGACCTTCAGCTTGAAGAAGAATTTGGGAAAGTTCGCTCTGAGGGTGTTCTCCTGTTTGCGGAATTTGGAGCGGATCTTCTTCTTTTCTTCGGCGTCCTGCTCGTCTCGGAGATCGCCCCAAGTAGTGGTGAGTCGGTCGAAGGATTTGGTAGTGCGGTCGAGGAGGCCTGGAAGTTCGTTGAAGTAGGACTCGCGGTTTTCGATTTTCTTATCGATGACGATGCGATCGAAGCGTTCGTCGCGATTGAGAAGCTTTTCGGCGAGGTCGATGGTGAACTCGGCGGCGAGGCCTACTGAGAAGAGAGCTTCTTGAGCGCGCATTTCGGCAGACTCGATGCGCTTGGATATTTCGACTTCCTGCTCGCGGGTGAGGAGCGGGACCTGCCCCATTTGCTTGAGGTACATGCGGACGGGATCGTCCAGGATGTCGCTCTGGCTGGTCTTGGTTTGCTCTTCCTCGGCGGCTTCTTGCTTCTGTTTGAAATTGTCTACTTCTTCCGGCTCGAGGATATCGATCTCGAGGTTTTGAAGGATCGAGATGATGTTATCGATGTCGTTCTGGTTGTTAACCCCTTCCGGAAGAGCCTCGTTGATATCGCTGTGGGTGAGGTAGCCCTGTTCCTTGGATTGGCGAATCAGGTAACGAATGCGTTCGTTGATCTGATGCTTGGTCAATCCTGACTTTTCGGCGTCGCTTTTCTTCTTGCGTGGCATAAATTTCGATTGGTCCGCTTTTAGTGGTGGGTAGAACCTATTTGTGGTGGAGTAGCTTTAATTTTTTGTAAAGTAGAAGATTCCTCTAAAAGTGATAAAACCTCATCATTGAGGTTCGCTTGTTTCCGAGCGATTTCAAGTTTCAGAAACTTTAATCGAGCATCTGCGTACTTTGTGGCCATTTTTTTGAGAGCCTCGTTGGCGAGACGCATCGGATTTTCGTAATCTGGTGTTTTAAAGAGAATATCTGCTGCGAGTATTTTGAGTTCGGCGTCTTCTAATTGATCGTTTAGAGATTCAGGCCCATTCCACATATCATGGAGGAATTCGTTCAGCACGTGATTGAGCAATTTTCCTTCCTTGGTCGCAGTATCTATCCATGAATCATCCACTATGTGGGCGATTTGGGTCCCAACCTCCGGAACGGAAACGCACAACATCAAAAGATCATATTCTACAGAGTTACCGGTATTAGGGTCTTTAGGTTCCTCTTTTTTTTGCGGGGGAGTCTGGTTGAGTCTTGCTGTTTTGCCTTTTTGGAACCGGGCGAAATCTTGATCTACGGCGGTCGAATCCAGCCTTAGCAGGAAAGCCACTTGCCTGAGATACTCAGCTCGAACGGATCCCGATTCGCATTTCTCTATTATTGAGTAAAGCTCGTTGGCGACCTTGGCCTTCGCCTGGGGCGTCAGACTCGAAGGATCGGGGGCGAGGGATTTGCAAGCGAAGGAAATAGCATCGACGCTTCGCTCGATGAGGGGATCGAGGGCTTCTTTGCCGCCGTCGCGGAATAGGTCGTCTGGGTCGGTACCCTCGTCAAGTGGAAGAAATTCGATCTCCACTGCTTGGGCGAGGGCGAGCGGGAGCATTCTCAGAGCCGCCTTCTGGCCAGCGTTGTCTCCGTCGAGGAGGACGAGTACGCGGGGTTCGTAGCGCTTTATAAGACGGAGCTGTTGTTCGGTGATACCGGTGCCTTGCGGGGCAACAGCTCCTTTGAGGCCGACGGACCAGCAGCGGATAGCGTCTAGTTGACCTTCGACCATGACGAAGGGCTCATTTTCGCCGACTTCCATGCGAGCGCGGTCGAGGTTGAACAGCAGCTTGCTCTTGTTGAAGATGGGCGTCTCTGGCGAGTTGACGTATTTCGCTTCGCGACTCGGGTCGTTCTCAGGAGTGACTTCGAGCTGGCGGGCGGTGAAGGCGGTTATGCGGCCTTGGTGATCGCGGATGGGGATCATGAGGCGCCCGCGGAAGCGGTATCCCATGGCGGCAGCAGTCGTGCCGCGGCGGCAGTAGAAGAGTCCGCAGGCTTCGAGAGCTTCTTTGCGGAACCGACGTTTCTCGATACGCTGTCCAAGGGCCAGTCCGCTGGGGGGGGCGAAACCGATCTTAAAGTCTTTGGCGACTTCAAGGTCGAATTTACGTTGCTGAACCCAGTAATCCCGAATCCATTCGCCATCGGGCGTGTCGGAAAGCAAGACCTCGTGCCAGTATTCGGCGACGATCTCGTGGATCTCGAAGAGTTCTTGCCGGAGTGAGCGGTCTTCGCGAGGGCGGCCGTTTTCTTCGTATTCCAGTTCGAAGCTGAAGCGTTGGGCGAGGGTTTCGACGGCTTCCACGAAATTGAGCCGCTCGGTCTCCATGACGAAGGAGATGATATCTCCCGCGTTGCCGGTGGAGAAGCATTTATAGAAACCTTTGTCCGGCGAAATGAAAAAGGAAGGGGTTTTCTCGGTGGTAAAAGGGCTGAGGCCCTTGTAGTCTTTGCCTGCTCGCTTGAGCGTGACTTCGCGTGAGACGACATCGTATATATTGATGCGGTCCTTGAGGTCGCGAATACTGGATTGTTTGATCGCCGGCATGTGTTTCGGTGCGGAGAGAAGCGAAACGGATGTAGGTTTTACTTGGTTACAAGCCCAGATAACGCTGCGCTTCTTGGTACCCCGGAGTGGCTGCGTCTGCTAATTGCAGAAAGTCGCGATAGGCGCGCGCAACGGTCTGGGGAGCCGCGTTGGCGTTGAGGTAGGACTGGGCTATGGCGAGGGCGACCTGGCTGTCGTTAGGGAAAGATGCTCGTATGCTATTGGCATCGCTGGAGAGCCGAGAGAGGCCCTGCGTATTGGAAATGATGCGGAGGTAGGTACCTGCGATGGCGGCCGATTGGGGACCGTGGCGACGGGCCTCGTTGATGTAGGCTTCGGCGTCGGGCCAGGCGCGTTTTTGCGAGTAGGCTAGGGCGAGTTGGTGCCAGACGTTCGCATTGAGGGTATTGTCGCCCAGCGCGCTCATATAGAGATTGATGGCTCCGTCGTAGTCGCCTTCGTCGAAAGCCTTTTGCGCGTCGATGAGAATTTGGTCGCTTTGAGGGCGGGGTTGGGAGACCGTATTGGGTGTTTGAATACGCGCTTCAATTCCGTTGTCGATTGGGTCCGCTGGATCGTCGGGGAATAGCTCTGGAGCATTCGCTCCGTTGTCTTCGATTGCGGCCAAGCCGTCGGTGGGGCTATTGGGTTGGTCTTGAAGCTGTTCGTCTTGAATAGAGGCGAGGTTCTCGCGGCGGTTTCGCGCTTCGGTTTCCCTTTTCTCGGCTTCGAGTTTTTGACGCTCGAGTTCCTTACGTTCTTCTTCGAGCTGGCGGGCGGCTTCGGCGATTTCGGCTTGGGCTTTACGCCATTGAGTGATGCGGGTCCTAGCGCTTTGGATACGGGAATCGCTGGTTGCGCGGCCGTAGCGCTTTTCGAATTCGGAGAGTAGCTGTTCCGATTGGATGTACTCTTGCGTAATGGCCTTGAGTTCGACGAGAGCGGCGAGAGCGTCTTTGGCAGTCGGCTCGGCTTGCTCGCGAGCGGCTTCCGTGTACCAGAGGTCGGCGACGGCGAGGTTATTGGAAAGGTAATAGAGGCGTCCGAGTTGGTAAGCGGGACGAGAGGAAGGTTTAAGGTTGTTCCACTCCATCGTCATTTTAATGGCTTGAGAGTACTCTCCGCGTCCCTCGTGGAGCTCAGAGAGATTTTTCCAGCCGAGGAAATCGTTCGGGTTGGCCGCGAGGTAGGAGTTGTAGGACTGAATCGCTCGCTCGTCCTGCCCGAGTTTGGCTTCCAGATCGGCAATGCGTTTCCAGAGGTGAGAGCGTTCGATGTCCAGGCTGATGGTTTGCCGAAACGACTGAATTGCGGGGAGTTCCTCACCCTTGGTGAGTTGAGCGAGGCCCAGAGACTCGTAGAGGGGAGCGGAGTCGGGAAACTTTGCTAGGGACTTGGAAAGAATGGCGATCGCTTCATCGGTTTTGTTGGCCAGAATGAGGCCGTCGCTTTTCTTAAGGGCGTCGCCGATTTGCTCTTCTCGGCTGGCGCAGCCGCTGAAGAAGCCGGCGATGAGGCAGCAGATCAGGAAGCGTTTAAGTTGAGCTGATTGAGATTTGATGAAAGGCATGCCTGGATATTCGCTGGACGGTCGAAACTCCTTGTTTTCGGGCGAGGTTTGGGACGGTTCAAGTCGAAACGTTGACAAGAAACTTTTTGCGGAAGATTTTGTCGCCTTGGTTCGTTAGAAATACTGGATTAGGCTGAATGCGGCAGGGATTCTCGATGCGCGAGGAGGGCCGCGGGCGGTTGGAGTTCGATTCCCAAGATATAATGTCTTTCGTTTTCAAAAGGTTATTTTCGGTTTTAGTTTTCCTTGGGATGTTGCAGTGGGCGCATTCGCAGCAACTCAATTTGTTCGACCCTGTGCCCTTGCCCTCGAACGATGTGTTTGAGTATCAGCTGAGCGAGTTTAGCTTGAGGGCCTATGATCGGGCGGTCGAAAACCTGATCAGCCGCTTTGAAAGGGAAAACGATCGAAAGCTGCTTCCGAAGGACAAAAAGAAAGTGGGCCTGAAAGTTTACAGCGCTTCTGGGGCGGGACTGAGTACTCCGGAGAACTTGGTTGAGGCGGTGATCCAGGCGTTGGCGCGCAGGGGGTTCGAGCGGACGGATGTGTTTATCACAGATTTGCATTCAAAGCGTATGCGGGAGTCGGGCTTCTTGCCTCCGCTTAGCCATAGATCCGAGTACTTTAACGAGGTGTTTGTCAGCCCGCTGGATACGGGTTCTTATTATCACGAACTTTGGTACTATGACAGCCCGGTGGCTTTGCCGGAGGTCAATATTTGGACGAGTTCCGGCTCTTCGAAACCCTTTTGGGAGAAAGGGGCGGACGATAGCGACCGGAAGAGCTTTTTGCCGATGCCCTTGATGCACGAGGTCGATTTTTGGATTAATCTCCCCTGTTATTCGGATCACCCGACCTTGGGGGTGAATGGCTGCTTGATGAACGCTACGATTTGGAATGCGAGCAATACGCGCCGCTTTTTGATGAATCAGACGAACGCTCCGGTGGCGGTGGCGGAGATAGGCGCGATTCCGGAGCTGCGTGAAAAGTGGGCATTAAATATCGTGAGTTTAGAGCGATTTCAGTTTGTGGGCGGGCCGGTGTTTAACTCAATGTACACGGAATCGGAGCCTTTGGTTCTTTTGAGCGACAATCCGGTGATGCTGGACGCGATCATGCAGGAGAAGATCAATTTCTATCGAAGAGCGAACGGATTTGCCCCTTTGCCCGAGGAGTTAAAGATCTTGGCGTTCTCCGAGCAGCTTGGTTTGGGGGATCGGGACGTCGCGAGGATGGACTTGATCAACGCGAATTAGTGTGTTGTCAGTTTCTCTCGTTAGTTTACTTGCGTTAAGAAAATGCGTCCTGAGGTCGCGTTTCGACTTTTTAGTTGGGCTTTGCGCTTTCGAACTGGCGAAATCCAGAATTTGAATACTACCGTGTCGCAGACAAGATCGATTAAAGTAGAAACGGATCGGGAATCGTATCCGATTTATATTGGCTCCGGGTTGGGCGAGCAGTTGAAGGCTGAATTGTGGTCTTTGCGGGAAAAGGGAGCGCGCTTGGCGGCGTTTATAGACTCCAAGGTTTTGGCTTCGCACGGAGATTGGGTGTCTGAGAATCTGGGAGGGGCTTCAGTTTATGAAGTACCTTCTGGCGAAACGAGCAAGAATCTCGAGCGTTTTGCGGATGCAATGGATTTTCTGGCGTCTGAGAATCTGGACCGGGGCGGTGTGGCAATTGCTGTTGGAGGAGGGGTGGTCGGCGATTTGACCGGTTTTGCGGCGGCGAGCTACCTGCGAGGGATTCGCTTTATTCAAGTTCCCACTACGCTGCTTTCGATGGTTGATAGTTCAGTGGGCGGCAAGACGGGCGTCAATATATCCGCCGGCAAGAATCTTGTGGGGGCTTTTCATCAACCGATCTCAGTCTATGCGGATATCGCAATGTTGGATACGCTTTCGCACCGGGAGTTTATTTCCGGTATGGCGGAGGTGATTAAGTACGGTTTGATTTCCGACGCTGCGTTTTTTGAGAAGTTGGAGCGGAAGCCGCTGACGCGTCCGCAAGATCCTCGAATGGCGGAAGTTGTAGAGCATAACTGCTTGATTAAGGCCGCCGTGGTGAAGGCTGATGAAAAGGAGAAAGCTTTCACAGGTGGACGGGCCATATTGAATCTAGGCCATACATTCGGCCATGCGATCGAGAATGTCGCGGGTTATGGCGATTACCTGCACGGAGAGGCGATAGCGATTGGCATGGTAGCGGCGGCCCGTCTGAGTAGCGAGTTGGGATACATTCCGCAGGAAGATGTGGAGCGGACGAAGGCGGCGTTTGATGCGCACGGCTTGCCGACGGAGTTGAAGGAATCGCTGCCGATGGCGGACTTGATGGGAGCGATGTATAAAGATAAAAAAGTGGCTGCCGGGAAACTTCGGTTTGTCGTGATGGAGCGTATTGGGAAAGCGATTACGCAGGGAAACATTGATACTTCGCTAATCGAGAAGATCTGGAAGACGGTTGGCGTTGGCGGTTAGCATTCAATACGATTATGCAAATGTTGGATGAAATAATCGTTAGCGAGTTTTTGGAGGCTAATGGTTTTTTCGTCCGCTCGATGCGGCGCACGCGTTCTCAGTCGAAGAGAACTACCAAGGAAGAGGGCGTAGAGCTGTATGCGAAGAATATGTATTTCAAGCCGGGTGGGCGGGAAGCGTCGTTTCTGTTGTTTCCGAGCGAACTGCGGTACGTTGAAAGCATGATCGTCTGTATTCGCGGATGGTATGGAGATAAGGCAGCCTTGGCTTCGATGACGGGCAGCGCCGATATGCAAAAATATGTGGAGTCCAACATTCTTAAGAATGTCGATAAGTGGTTCGAGGTCGAGGAGACGGATTGGGTGGATGGGGAAGACCCAAAGAGAGTTTTGGTGGCTCCTGTAATTCCTACGCAGGACCCGCATCGACGGCAGATTGCGGCTTTGTTGAGGGAGAAGGGCGTGTATGGAATTCTCTCATACAAGACAATGCTGCTGGACATAATTGACCGGGTAGATACCAGAAAGGTTTACCCAAAGTCCGAGTTGCTGCAGCTGATTCGCGTATTGAAGACTTTCGATCTGGTGAAGGATTCGCAGATGAATTTTTTGGGATGAGGAGAGCCGCGCTGCATTTTGTATTTGGAAGGCGGAATGGTGAATTGCCGGAGCTGCTTGGGCTTGAGTTCTGGCTGCGGAGGGCTAGTTCGGTGATTATATGATTCACGAGACTGCAGTTGTTTCTGGGGATGCCGTGATTGGCGAGGGGGTTGAGGTTGGACCGTTCGCGGTAATCGAGGAAAATGTGGAAATTGGAGCAGGTTCGAAAATCGAAGCTCATGCGGTCTTGAAATCGGGAGCTATGATTGGGCAGGCGGTGACGATCGGGAGCTTTTGCGTGATAGCGGGATTACCGCAAGATCTAGGCTTCAATCCAACGATGAAAACCTACGTTCGTATTGGGGATCGCACGACAGTGAGGGAGGGATCGACGATTAATCGGGCTACCGAGCAGGAGGGGGCGACCACAGTGGGTGAGGATTGCTTTTTGATGGCGGTGACTCATTTGGGCCATGATTGTCAGGTAGGCAATCAGGTGGTTATGGCGAATAACTGCTTGTTGGCAGGGCATGTGACGGTTGGGGATAGTGCGTTTCTGGGAGGGGGCGCTGGAATTCATCAGTATTGCAGGATTGGGAAAGGCGCAATGATTGCCGGTCACGCTACGATAACCATGGATATTCCTCACTTTACGATGATGGCGGAACGGAATGTCTTGTTTGGATTGAACTTGGTGGGCATGAGAAGGCGGGGCGTTTCCAGGGACACAATCAAGTCATTGAAATCCTGTTACACCGAGGTCTTCGCCCGCAGCGGAAACATAAAGCAGATTGCCAAGGATATGTTGGAGGAAGGTTTCGCTGCCGCTCCTGAATCGACTGAGTTCTTGGAGTTCTTCAGTAACGGAGTCTACAATCGAGGGTTCGCTCGGCCGAATCGGGAGGATTGAGATGAAGATCGCGATTACCTGCGGAGATCCCTCTGGAGTGGGCCCGGAGCTGGTTCCCGCGGCGGTTAAGGCTGCGGGGTTGCGGGATGAAAGTGAAGTAGCGCTGATTGGCGATAGCGATTGGTTGGATCGGGCGAGGGATGAATTGGATGGGAACTGCGAGGTATTGGATTTGGGTCGACTGGGAGGGTTCGAGCTCGGAAATCCGAGCCCAGCGGGGGCAAAGTTGGCGATTGAAGCGATGGAGGCGGCGGCTGCGGGTTGTCAGGAGGGAAAGTTCGATGCGGTGGCCACTGGGCCGATTTCTAAGGCCAAGTGCATGGAGGTAGGGTTTGCATTTCCGGGGCAAACGGAGTTTTTCGCAGATCGTTGGGGAGGGGAGCCGACGATGGCTTTTGTGGGGGATCACTTGAATGTGGTTTTGGCCACTTGGCATATCCCGCTTTCGAGTGTGGAGGCGGCCTTGACTCGGGATTGTTTCGGATTGGCGGTGAAGCGAGCGAAGGATTTGGGTTTTCGGTTGGGACGCAAATCACCTAGAGTAGGCGTTTGCGGCCTGAATCCACATGCGGGAGAGAATGGCTTAATGGGGACTCAGGAGAAGCAACTGTATAACCCATGGCTGGACTCGTGGCGGGGAGAGAAGTATGAGTTAAGCGATTGTCTGCCGGCGGATACGCTTTTCGCTCGGGCGATGAATGGGGAATTCGACGTGGTGGTGGCGCTTTACCATGACCAAGGATTGGGGCCTTTGAAAACGGTGGATTTCGATTCGGCAGTTAATGTTACGCTTGGACTGCCCTTTGCGAGGACGAGCCCTGATCATGGAACAGCTTTTGAAATCGCGGGTAAGGGAGTTGCCTCGGCTAGGAGTTTTGCACGGGCGATTAAGTTGGCGGAGAAATTGAATGATAAATGTTGAATGTGGAATTGGGTAGTGGCGACTTGGGCTTGATTTTCAGAGAAGTGGGCCGATATTTTCAGGCGTAAATGCAAGAAACTGCGTCCAGTACTGTGCCGGAAGGCGTCCGCATCGGAGATGAGCGTCTCGTAAAGATCTCGTCTAGCGCGGCCAAGAAGATTGTTTCACTTCAGGTGCGGGAGACGGATGCGAAGTTTTTGCGGGTAGGGATTTCTGGCGGAGGCTGTAACGGGCTTTCTTACAAGATGAAATTCGTCAAGAAGGCCAAGAAGGGCGATATTATGGTTCGCGCTGGCGAGGCTGAAGTCGTGGTCGATAGCAAAAGCGCTCTTTATTTGAAAGGGACGGAGTTAGACTATTCGGACGCCTTGATTTCCGGCGGTTTCAAGTTCAGCAATCCCAATGCGACTTCGAGTTGTTCCTGCGGGGAGAGCTTCAGCGTTTGATGCTTCAAGAGCCGAATTTAATGGCGTCGCGACCTTTGTTGAAAAGAGTTGCTAATTGCCGATTAATGAGCAGGGAATATGCCCTGAAATTCACCAATTAGTTAGAACAAAATACTGAATGCCAAGACCACGGGGTAGAAAACGATACCAGAGAAAAGTAGATCCGTTCGCGAGTATCAGAAGAAATCAGAGGATTCGAGTTCCTAAAATAAGAGTTGTAGGACCGGATGGTAAGCAGTTTGGGGTGATGGATACGAGGGAAGCCTTGGCAATCGCGCAAGAGGCTGGATTGGATTTGGTGGAAGTGGCCGCGCAAGCGAAGCCCCCCGTCTGCCGTATCATGGACTTCGGCAAGTATGTTTACGAACAGCAAAAGAAGAAGTCCAAGGGTGAAAAGAGCAGTTCGAGCAAGGTAAAGGAAGTGAAGTTCCGGATGCGTATCGAGCAGCACGACTACGAAACGAAGCTTCGCCGCGCGGAGGAGTTCATCTCGAAGGGACACAAGGTCAAGCTGACGCTTTTCTTTCGCGGTCGGGAGTTGGCTCACAAGGAGCTTGGGTTTGAAACGATTTCCCGCGCGATCGAAGACCTCACCACTATGGCGACGAGCGATATGCAGCCAAAGTTAGTGGGGCGTAACATCAGCGTATTGATGACTCCATTACCTGAGAATAAGCGAAAGCCTAAGTTCATGCATATCCCTCTTCAGGAAGAGGACGAGGACGATCACGAGGAGCATGACGATGAAGACGAAGAGGAGAAAGTGGAAGATCGTGAGTCCGAGGAAGCGAATTCTTGATCTAGTCACGCGAAATCTCTAGACGATGAAGATGCCCCGGATTCGTCGATCGAATTTACCAACGGCCTTGGCTATTTTAGCCGTGGTCGTTTTTTGTGGTTGCGAGACTGCCAATCGTCAAACGCCCGAGGAACCTGAAGTGACGCCACAGATGGGCGAAGTTGCGGAGCCGGAGCCGGTTCCGCAGCAAGAGCCCGAGCCCGTCATTGAGGAACCGAAGCCAAGCCCGCCTTTGGTGAAACGGGAGAAGCCATCGCTCGAGTTGCAGGCCAAAGGGGTCGGAGCAAAGGTTTCCCGATTCGGCGAGAAGTTTTGGCGTCTTGAAAAAGACGATACGTATTTGGAGCTAGAGGAGGAGAGTCGACGGGCTCAATTGAATGGGATTGCGATCTACTTGAGCCAGCCGCTGAAGTTGTCTCAAGGTAAATGGCTCTTAAGTAAGGCGGATGTGGATACTGTTTTGCGTCCTGCGTTCTTGGGGGTCGAAGGTTCAGTCAGGTCGCGATTGATCGTGTTGGATCCGGGTCACGGAGGTTTGGAGAATGGGGCTAAGAATGTCGACCTTGGCTTGCTGGAGAAGAATTTGAATCTGGAGGTATGCAATCGTTTAAGAACGCACTTAGAGGCGGCTGGTTTTAGGGTGATGTTAACTCGCTACGACGACCGAATTTTGTCCTTGGCTGACAGACCAGAGATTGCGAACCGCGAAGGAGCGGGTTTGTTTGTCAGTATCCACTTCAATGGTTCGTTGAATCCCGACGCGCTGGGTTTGGAGACTTACGTGGTCACGCCGGCTGGCGAAGCCTCTACCGCTGATGAAACTCCGGAGGGCGACGTGAGCCCGTTTCCGGGGAATGCCTTCGACGACCTTAACTTCGCATTGGGAATGCGGATACAGAGGACGATGATTGAGAAGATGGGACGAGAGGATCGTGGGTTCCGCAAAGCGCGGTTTGGGGTTTTGAAGCGATTGGAGTGTCCTGGCGCTTTGGTAGAATGCGGATTTTTGACGAATGCGGGTGAAGCGTTGCTGGTGGGTACGCCCGTTTATCGAGAAAAGATTTCCCAGGCGATCGCCGAGGCTATCGTTTCGTTTATGGAGGAGTTCCCAGCCGAGAGCTGATTTTCGGCAATGTTGAAAGCGGCCTTGATTGTCGGTTTGGGGAGTTTTTTCGGGGGAAGTATCCGTTTTTTGGTGGCGACACTTGTAGACAGTCGATGGGGCGATCGTTTCCCGTGGGGAATATTCGTTGTGAATTTCGCGGGTTCCTTAGCGATTGGCTTTTTGGCGCATTGGTTTCGTAAGCATAATTTGGCGGGAGACTCCTATTTGCCGCTGTTGCTTTCGGTAGGCTTCTTGGGTGGCTTTACGACCTTCTCTACTTTCAGCCTTCAGACGCTGCGTTTGATTGACGAGGGTCATATGAATTTGGCATTCGCGAATATGGGGCTAAATTTATTGGGGTGCCTAGCGGCGGCATATGCGGGGATGAGAATTTCGGCGAGCGTATTTGAAGTTTGAATGCGCCTCTATTTTGGGTTTGGGAAGGTCTTCGCAAAGTGTTGAGTTTATCGAGCGTTAGGCCCACATGCCTTCGTTCTTGAGTGGGCTCGATTTTAGTTTTCGATGAAAAAAGCCGTCGCTGGTGAGCGACGGCTTTAGTAAATTGTAGATTTTTTGCCGTCTCGAGTCGGAACTCTTTCGAGTTCCGCTACGGTGACGTGCGGAGCCGCTTACGAGATTGCAGCTTCGTAATTGGCGTTGGCGGCTTCCCAGTTAACAACGTTCCAGAAGGCTGCGATGTAGTCGGGGCGGCGGTTCTGGTAGTTTAGGTAGTAGGCGTGTTCCCAGACGTCTAGGCCAAGAACGGGAGTGCCGCCCGTCATGAGCGGAGAGTCCTGATTGGCTGTCGAGCAAACACAGAGCTTTCCGTCGCTGACGCAGAGCCAGGCCCAGCCGCTGCCGAAACGAGTGGCCCCTGCCTTGGCAAAGGCTGCCTTGAACTCGTCGAGACCGCCGAGTTCCGCATCGATCGCTTCTGCGAGTTTTCCGACGGGAGCTCCGCCGCCCGCTGGTCCGATAACCTTCCAGAAGAAACTGTGGTTAGCATGCCCGCCTGCGTTGTTTTGCACTCCGCCGCGAATGGCTTCAGGCACAGCGTCTAGGTTAGAGATCAGATCTTCCACAGATTTAGCTGCGAGATCTGCGTGGCCCTCCAGGAGTCCGTTTACATTGTTGATGTAAGTTTGATGGTGCTTGCTGTGATGGATCTCCATCGTGCGAGCATCGATGTGTGGCTCGAGCGCATCGTAAGCGTAGTCAAGTGATGGGAGTTCGTATGCCATTTTGATTAGTTCCTATTGTCAGTTGGTTGGCGGTTATTAGTTAAATTTAGGGGGCTAGAATTAATAAAGAATATTCTATGTCAAGTCTTGGCGGTTCGAGCGCGAAATTAGTTCTCAATAGGTCCGTCTTTTTCCTGCCGCTTGAGTCGAAAGAAGGTCTGAATGAGCTCTTTGCATTCATCTTCCATGAGGCCTTGCTCGATGAGGGTGGTGTGATTCATGCCTGGATACGCATTGACGTTGTAGGCGCCGCCGAGGCCACCCATTTTGGGGTCGGGGACAGCGAAGACGACCCGCTTGAGACGAGACATTATGGTGGCGCCAGAGCACATGGGGCAGGGTTCCTTGGTGACGTAGAGGGTTGCTTCGTTGAGCCGCCAGTCAGAGAGAGCGGAGGCTGCTTGCGTGATGGCCAGCATTTCCGCGTGGGCGGTTGGATCGGTGGTAGTTTCGACCTGGTTGTGAGCAGAACCAACGATTTCACCTCCGGCTTCGATGACGGCTCCAATGGGTACTTCGTTTTTCTTCCAAGCTTCCAGGGCCTGGTTGTAAGCCATGGACATGTAGAACTTATCATCCCTTTTGAGCTGGGATGGAAAAAGCTTCTGAAAAGGGCACTTAGGGGCGATTTTTGCGGGAAAATCCATTACCTTTTAGAGGGAGAGGTTGGTATGAAAACTCTTGACTAATAGCAAGGATTTGAAAGACACGAGGCTCTTCTTATCAAACAGCTCTCCGGCGGCAACTTATGCCGGAACCCAAGCAAACCTATATGGCAGACGATTCGATCCAAGTTGAAGGCAAAATTATAGCAGTACTCCCAGGGACAATGTTTCGCGTAGAACTCGCGAATGGCCACACCGTCTTAGCCCATATTTCAGGTAAGCTTCGCAAGCACTTCATAAAGATCACCACCGGCGATATGGTGAAGATGGAAATGAGTCCTTATGATTTGGATAAAGCCCGAATCACTTACCGTTTGAAGAACAACGCCCCGCGCCGCAACGCGCCGATCCGTTCTTTCGGTCCTCGTCGTAGGAAGTAAGTAACGGTTTCTCAATTACAGGCTTAGATAGCTTGTAGCTTGCCTCGCGATGGACGTCGCAGATTATGTCTCATTGTGAGCGAATCTCTTAATGGCGTCATTGAGGCGTTTTTGATTTTCATTGGTTTGGAGAAGGGCCTTTCGACGAATACCAGCGAAAGTTATCGGAGCGATCTCGAGCAATTTGCAGCGCATGTATCCGAAAATCGGAAGCGCGCGTATTGGAAGGAAATCGATGCTACCGACGTCACTGACTGGCTTTATGCGATGAGCGAGTCAAATTCGTCTAATGCGACTCTTTGCCGGAAGTTGAGCGCCTTGAGGGTTTTCAATCGTTTTTTGCTTCGGGAGAAGTTGACGGAGCGAAGCTTTATGGAGCTTGTATCCGGTCCGAAATTACGCCGTAAAGCGCCGGATACTCTGACGATTCAAGAGGTGAAGAATTTGATGGCGGCGCCGGATGATTCTAAGCCGGCGGGTTTAAGGGACATTGCGATATTGGAGCTTTTCTATTCTTCGGGACTTCGCGTGAGCGAGTTGTGCGGCTTGAGTCTACAGCAGGTTGATCTGGAGGGCGGCGCGATGCGCGTATATGGTAAGGGCTCGAAGGAGCGAGTAGTGCCGGTGGGGTCGAAGGCTAGGGAGGCCTTGGAGCGATACTTAGATCATGGACGTCCGCATTTGGTGAGGCCGCGGACGGGAAGCTCTGTGTTTTTGAGTAATCGCGGTATCGCAATATCAAGGAAGACGGTTTGGGTAATGGTGAAGAAAATGGCGACTTTAGCAGGAATCGAAAAGCCTGTGAAGCCCCATGCTTTGAGGCATTCGTTTGCGACCCATTTGTTGACGGGCGGAGCGGATTTACGGGTGATTCAGGAGTTGTTGGGGCACGCGGATATTTCTACGACGCAAATATATACGACCGTGGAAGGCGATCGCCTGGCGACAGCTCACGACGAGTACCACCCGCGAAGTAAGGACGCCCTCTGAGGGGTAGGGCGATTTTCGCATTCATTTCTCTGTGGCGACTAAGTCGCTCGATTAGGCGCTGTCTCGCGTCTGAAAACTAAAGCGGCTAGCTCCGAGAATGAAGCTAGCCGCGCAGGTTGGTTTCTTAATTATATTAGAAGGTTGGAGAGCAGGTGTTGGTAGAACCGGGCTTAGCCGTAAAGTTCTCACCCTCGGACCATTGGAGATCGTTAATGAGGACTTTGTAACCAAAGCTCTCCTTAACTCCTGCCATGGCGATGCTCCAGCTCGTGGCGGACTTGCAGTCCATAGGGACGCCCTTGGACCAAGAGAGTCCTGGCGCGTCGCCTCGTAGGTAGAGAGCGTTTCCGAATCCGACATCCACGTCTGCGACGATGGTCGTTTTGGATACCTTAGCGGTCGCCTTCTTGGCTGCAGCCGTTTTGACGGCAACCTTTTTGGCTGCTGTCTTTTTGACTGCCGCTTTTTTGGCGACTACTTTTTTCACTACCTTTTTGGCTGCTACTTTCTTCACAGCTTTCTTAGCCGCGACCTTTTTGGCTGCTACTTTCTTCACTGCCTTTTTGGCCGCTTTCTTGGCGGGTTTGCTAGCTTTTGTCATCTTGTGGATTACTAGTTCAAGTTGGATCTCGTTTTGCGGATATCGCTCAAACGAGATCCGGTGAAACTAATTTAAAGGGCGAGTAATACGCATGGGTTGGGTCAAATCAATGCTAGTCCGTATAATTTTCGTTACGATTAGCTGAATAGCTGAGCGATATTAGCTGCTAGCAGATTCACTTTTGATGGAATCGTATGGCTGGATCAAGTCTTCGAGTCGGCTAATCTGAATTGGTTTTTTGGATACGCTTTGAAATAAATCTCTGTTTTTTACGGCTTCTTTAAATTGGCGCTCAGACGCTGTGAAGGCGTGAACGTGAACATCAGTTTTTTCTCGTAGCGCGTTAGCAAGCGTCGCGCCATCAATATGCGATAGTTCTAGCTCGCAAAAAATTGAGCATAGGTCGTCGCCGAGCCTTCCCGCCATCATGAGAGCTTCGGCGCCGTCCACCGCATTGTGGCAAACATATCCGTTGCTTGTTAGGTGCTCTGCGAGCATGTCTCGGACATTGGCATCGGGATCGACTATGATTATGGACTGTTTGTTTTGTATCCTATTTTTGGATTCGTTTGCGTTCCGCTTTTCCGCGCTCGCTTTTTCGATAATGGTTTCGGTTGTCTGAATCGGAAGTTCGATGGACGCGGCGTAGCGGTGCGGCTGATCTTCTTCAATTGTGAAGGTGCCGCAAGAGTCTGCGGCTAATAGCTCTATCGAAGAATAGGCGGTTTCTTGAGGGACTGCCGTGATTTCGCTGCAAAACTCTTGTAGGCTGCGTAGGGTCGTTTGCGGATACTGCCCGGCGGAGCGTTTCCCTTCAACACTGATGCGGGCGTAGCGTTTTCGATTTTTGGATACAGTATTTATTTCGAGCGAAATCGAGCAGCGGGGCGATAGGGTCTTCGAATAGGCAAGTAGAGAAAGGTTGAGGAGCGATTGGAATAGGTGAGAAGGCGATGCGTGAACAGTGGGTTCATCAACGCAGAGGGATGATTGTACGAGAACGGTTTTGGGCAGAGTGGAGAGAAGGAATTTTTCCATTTCCTTTACTAAGAGCCGAGGCTTCAGCTCAACTTTGTCCTTCTTGGTATGCCGGGCAAGCTCGAGGATTTGGTGCACT
>JBCCZW010000001.1:0-36595 GCA_039186805.1 Verrucomicrobiota bacterium | reverse complement strand
GATTTCCAATCATATGATTTAAGGAGCTCGGGATTCTGAACCAGCGTATCCATCGCAGCAGTACGCGAATAGGGATCGGCTACTCCGAGTTTATTCAGGGCTAAGTCCGGCGTTAGAACGGGCTTTGATTGGCGCGGTCGCGGAGCGAGGTCAATGGGCTCCTTGAAGGTGATCTTCCATACCTTGCCGTGACCGTGCACGGGGTAAGAGATCTTTACCCAATCGGTAAAGTAGAGGGACTTCCCATCATCGGAATAGGAAAAGTGGACCGGTCTAAAATCGTCAGTGCCACTCACGAAGGGTTCGCGCCCTGCTTCGAAGGAGGCGCCGCTTTTCGTGATGGGATGGAGATCGATGCGATTATCGGTCCAGGAGGCGGAAAGCAATTCGCCCGCTCCGTAGGGAACAAGGCCGCAAGCGGCTTCCCCGAGGGCGCCGATCATGCCGAGCGTGCCGGGGGTGTCGCCATACCAGCTGACCAGCGGATGACGGCCTGATCGTCCATAACGATATTCGTAGCCGAAGTCGGCTCCTGGGATAATGTGGAGGAGGCGATTGGGGGGCGTGCTGCTTGGGTCGTTGTCGGTTGAAAAGAGATTTCCTTCTAGATCGTAGGCCATGCCGAAGGCGTTCCAATGACCTGTGGACAGACGTTTGAGTTGCGAGCCGTCCGTTTTACAGATGTAGGTGGAGCCGCCTTCGCCCCCGCCTGAGATTTCGACGCCATCCGTGCCGACAAAGGTGTAATCGGCACCTAGATTTTCGCCAAAGCCGAAGACCATCCATTCAGGGTTGGCGGGGTCGATTGCCAGGCCGCCCACGCCGTTGTGCGGGTAGTCGCCTTCGGTTTCGCATTTTATGAGGATCTCTGGTTCGCCATTCGCTTTTTCGAGTGTGGCGGCATCCCGAAAGCGACCGACGAACCAGCGATTGCTGACGTAGAGATGTCCGTCAGGACCGAAGAGCAGGTCCGTACTGAATACCTCGCCATCGTAAAATATAGAGCGTTTATCGGAGACGCCATCGCCGTCTGTATCTTCGAATACGAGGATGCGGTCTTTGGCAGGACCTGTGTAGGCCTTCGTCCGTTTGTGAGTGTGGTTTTCCTGCACGAACACCCGACCGTCTGGAGCGACTGCGATTCCGACTGGCGTGACGATATCGGGGTTTTGGGCGAAGAGAGTAATGCTTTCTATATTCGGGTTGTGGGCAGTCGGCGTTTCTGAGGCCTTTGCGGTGTCGCTGAGTGCCGCCAGTGAGAGGCCAGCTGCAGCCAGGAGAAGAGGTTGTCGGGAAAACATGGATACGATTGGGTTGAACGGGGGCGAATGCCCGGCCGATTGGATTGGGTGAGCGAGTCTATGGGTTTTAGAGGAGGGTCGCGAGCGGTTGGGGGTTTGAGGAGGAGCGGGCCGCTCCTCCCTACCTGATGTTGGGCACTGCGGTCGTCGGGGCCGACGACCCTCCAGGGATGGGCTAATTGTAGAGTTGTCTCAAAGGTTCATCTACGATGAAGGCTTCGGGGAAGTCGGCGGCTTCCTCGCCGCCTTTGTCATGGACGCCTCGGCTGCGGAGACGTTTGTTCTGCTGCCTTCCTCTGGGGGAATTCATGGGAATATCCATGCCGCCGAGTTCTGCCATCATTTTGTAGAGCGTATCTTGCATATCCTGTTTCGCCTTGGCGAACTTCGGATCGTGGATGAGATTGTTCTGCTCCATGGGGTCGGCCTGCATATCGAAGAGCTCGTCGGTATCCCAAAGCCCGTAGTAGGTGATGTATTTGTAGCGATCTCCGCGGAGGGCGAAATGAGTGGGTGTCTGGGGGTAGTTTTGCTCCCAGTAATAGACATAGAGAAAGTAATCGCGCCATTTGATCTCTTGGCCTTGGGCGAGAGGAACGAAGCTTTGGCCGTCCATGTGGGCGGGCTTTTCGAGACCCATGACTTCCATGACGGTGGGGGCGATGTCGATGTTGGCGACCACCTCGTCCACCACGGTGCCGCCTTCAAAGAGCTCGGGGCATTGCATGAGCATGGGAACGCGCATCGAGGTGTCGTAGGCGACGCGTTTGTCGAAGAGGCCGTGTTCGCCGAACATGAAGCCGTTATCTCCCATGTAGATAACGAGGGTTTCGTCGTAGACGCCCATTTCTTTGAGCTTATCGAGAACCGCTCCGATGCTGTCATCGACAGAGCAGAGGGCTTCGCAGTAGTTCTTGTAAAGCTGTTCGAGGGTTTCACCGGTATGTAGTGGAAAATCCATGCCATGCCAGCTGTTGCGTTGGTCTAGGAGCCAGCGAGGGCGGTTGAGAGAGTTGCCATCGACGGGTTTGGAGCTGGCAGCAGCTTGCATGGGAACCTCGTTGAGCTTGCCTTTGTATTTGTCCTCGGGCTTGAAGGGGTCGTGGACGGCCTTGTGAGAGAGGTAGAGGAAGAAGGGAGTGTCGCTTTCTTTCTGATCGTCTAGGAATTCCATAGCGTAGTCCGTGAGCAGGGTGGTAATGTAGCCGTCTTGCTTTACGCGTTCGCCGTTCACGTTGATGGTGTAGTCGGGCGTGGGCGGGAAGTACTTGCCTTGCCCCCTGAAGCTGACCCAGTAGTCAAATCCCGGGCGCGGGTTATCGTTGTGGTGGCCCATGTGCCATTTGCCGATGAATCCGGTGTTGTATCCCACTTCTTGAAGATACTGAGGGAAGAAGAGGGTGCCTTCTGGAACGGCGCGTTGATTATCGATGACGCGGTGGCGGAAGGTGTAGAGACCAGTCAGGATCGACGCCCGGCTCGGCGAGCAGAGGGAGGTGGTGACGCAGGCGTTTTTGAGGTAGACTCCGTTTGACGCGAGGCTGTCCATGTGAGGCGTATCCGCAAATTGGTGACCGAGAAAGCTCATGGCGTCGTAGCGATGATCGTCCGAGAGGATGAAGACGACATTGCGCGCTTGGGCGCCGTCGATCTTAGCCGGCTTGACAACTTGGGGAACAGGAGTCACCGCTGCCTGCATCGAAAGTTTCGATGCAAGCAGGATGCTAATGCCCCAGAAAAGGGAAGAGAATCGGTTGTTCATAGATGCAATAATCAGTTTGTTAAATAAAGGGGATGACGCGGCGCGTTTTATCGCTTTTTCTGCGTCCGCAAGGGAGCGCGTTTCATGGTCGAGTAGCTTATCTTTTCTTTTCCTGCTTGCCGCCGCCAGGCGAGCGCTGAGGCGTTGGCTTCTCTGGCGGGCTCGAGGGCCTCGAGGATGGGACGTCCCATGGGATCGAAGTAGCCGGTTTGGGATTTCCCGGTAGCGTCGCTGGTACCGGTCCATGTCTCTAGGTAACCGCAGGTTTGCCAGCCAAGCATGAAGGGCAGGCTCATGATGCCTTTGAGGTAGACGGCATACTGTTCCCCTTTGTCTTTCATCGTAGGAACGACGACTCCCTTGACGTTTTCCATGTTGGGACGAATGGCGCCGTAGGCGTGATCTCCGTTTATGATAGGCTTTCCGGTCACCTCGTAGATGTGGCGGAGTTTCTTTGCATGAAGAGGAGTGAAGAAGTCGTAGTCCTGGATTAGGATAACGTCTACGTACTCCTTGACGATATTCCATACCCAGTCCGGTTGGGATCGGGCGTTTTGAATTTTGTCGCCTAAAATGAGATGATGGGGATCGTACTTGCGTATAGCGTCGTGATGAGCCTTGTGATACGCCCGAATAATCTTCGCGTTCATGAGCGCTTGATCGGCGAAGCCTTGCTCTTCGTCTTTAGGAAGCCCGTAGCTCTTGATGTCGTAGAAATCGTCCCAGCTTTTGATTGCGAGGCCATACATGTCACCGGCTTTCGCTGCGGATGAATATTGCTTTTGTAGGACTTCGATCCATTCGCTTTTGCCCTTGGTTTTTCCCGGTTTTGAAAGGACGTCTACGATCCATGGGTGATGCTCGAATTTCCTGATGGGTCTCTCTAGATTGTGGATTGTATAAGCTGGGAGGTCGTCGTAACTGTAGCCGAGCAGGTATTTTCCGTCTCGATGCCTGGCGGTGAAGTTTTCGACGAAATGGTCGAGCCGCTGGACCCACGCGGAATCGAATACGTCGGGGAACATTTTGGTCGCCGACATCCGTTTAGCGCGACGAGCGTGGACGTGGCTCATGCGAAGCTTGGCGAAGTAGTACAGCTCCAGCTCGTTGCAGTATTCCGTAGGCAAGGTGTGGGGATGGTGAAAGGCTAGGGTATTGAAGCCGTAGTCCTTGTGGTCCTTGGCGATGATCTCCAGCCAGGTTTTGGCGCCCTCGGATTTGAAATCGACTCGACCGTTTTTGAGGATGCCTCCTCCGATTTCCTTGGCCCAGTGCTCCCGGTTGTAAGGAGCGAAGCGCGACATGGGCCCAACGTGATTCATGCCGAGCGGGACGAAGGCTTCGCCGTCGCCCTTCACCATGGTCCATATGCCGCCCTGCTTTTCTACGTGAACGAAATCCTTGTGGCCGATCGTTTCGTTCGATAGCACGCTGGAATTTGTGGATATGGCGATGGCCAACGCGAGAAGGGCCTTGGTCGCAAACGGCTGTAGGGCGCGGCGATGACCCACCTCGCTTGCCGGGTCGGCCCGTCCTTCGCATGAAGCTACGGAGGGTAGACTGTCCCGGCCCAAAAATTTTGGAAGGGCGTTTAGAAGTGTTTTCATTTGTAGTTTCTTTGGATGGCTCGCTTCAGTTTTTCGTTAGTTACGCGTTGACTTCCAAGCCGCGCATTTCGGTGGAAGAGGTGGCGAAACGGTCGACGTCCAGTCCCAGTCGACGTATCGCGCTTAGGTAAAGGTTGGGCAGAGGATAGTTGCTCTCTTGGTCGAAAGCGAGGTGTTGTCCGTGTCGGAAGCCGCCTCCGGCAAAGAGTACGGGCAGGTTGTTGTTGGAGTGCGCAGAGGCGTTGCCGAGGTTGGAGGTCATCAGGACCATGGTCTCGTCCAGCAATTGATCCTGCTTCAGCTTTCGCAAGAAGCCTCCCCAAACATCGATCATGCCTTGCTCGACGAGGCCAAGTTGGCGGAGTTTTCCCTCGTCGAGGCCGTGGTGACTGAGGTTGTGGTAGCCGTCATCGACACCCTGGATGCCGGATACGCCGTTGCCCGAGGTGTGGAGGCTGACGAAGCGAGTAGAGTCAGTGGCCAAGGCCATGTGCACGATATCGAGAAAGATCTTCTCGACGACGACCTCGTTGTTTCGCGGCACGTTTACCGGCGGTTGGAGCGACACCTTTGGCTTAGGGCGTCGTGTCCATTGCTCGTTGGCGACCAGGTGGCCCTCCAATTCGCGAACGCTGGTGAACCAAGCGTCTAGCTTGTCGCGGTCGCCGGCTCCCAGTTCGCTCTGCAAGCTTTTGGCGTCTGCGCCGATGGTGTCCATGACGCTGCGTCCGCGGCGGATCAGCTCGGCTTGCCGTTCTTGTTCAGCGGGCGAGTCATCGACAAAGAGCTTCGTGAAGAGCCGCATGGCCTTGTTCTCAGCCGGGATCATCGCCCCGTTCTCGGTGTAGGAGGGGCTGGTTTGACCGGAGGTGTTGAGTACCAGGGAGGGGAAGCGCGTCTCGTGACCGAGGCTTTTGGCCATGAGCTGGTCCAAGGAGATGGTATTGCGCGCCGCCGAGCCGCCTTGGTTCGGGCAGGCGGAAAAGATGCTGCCTTCGGCGGAGTGCCCTCCGCCGACGCCGGGATGGGACGTTCCGGAAACCACCGTGAAGTCGTTCCGGATGTCTTGCAGCGATTTGAGGTAGCGCGAGGGTTGGTAATTCTTTCCAGCCGTCTCGGGGACGAGGTTTGGATAGTGAAGACCGAGGGTTAGGTTGACGCCGACGAAGCGTTTGGCATGCGTCGCCTTTTGCATCTTCGCGAATGCGGGAGTCATGGCATCGAGTAAGGGAAGGGCCAATGAAATGCCGCCGGCGCGGAGCATGGTTCTCCGGGAAATTTTAGCGCCCAAATTGAGATTTATGTTTTTCATGGAATTGGGTGTCCTGTGGTTGATTACTTTTGTTGGAAAATAGAGCTGGCCAGGGAGGCCTTCATCAGGGTCTGCAAACCGTAGTCGGAGCTGATTGAAGCGGCGACGATCTTCTCGACTTCCGCGTGATCGCTGAAGCGTATGGGAGCGCCGGTCGCGTAGGTGAGAAAGTGCTCGGTGAAGGCGCGAGCCAGTTGGTCGTCGCGCTGCGCGTAGATTTTCTTCAAGGCGAGAATGTCGGCGAAGCGGTCGCCTTCGGGCGTGGCGCCGGTTGGGTCGACGGCTGCGCCGCGACCGCGACCGTAGTGAGTGCGCCACATGCCGACGGGATCGAAGTTCTCGAGGGCCAGTCCGGGCGGGTCGATCGTCTTGTGGCAGGAGTAGCAAGACTCGTTGGCGCGGTGCTTTTCCAACTGGTCGCGAATGGAAACAGCGCCACGGATGTCGGGTTCAATTGCTGGGATATCTGGCGGCGGTGGCGCTAAGTGTTTACCCAAGATGCGCTCATTGACGAAAACGCCTCGCACGATGGGAGAAGTGGCTGAGCCGTCGGCGGTTACCTTTAGAATAGCTCCCTGCGTCAACAGTCCGCCGTGAACGCTTTTCTTTTTGAGCGCTACCTTTTGCAGGCCTTGGCCGGGCTTGAATTTCGCGTTCGCTTCGTAGTGTCGCGCAAGGCGCTCGTTCCAGAAGGCGAAATCGGAATCGACGATATTGGCGGCGCCGTGGTCCGACTGGATCATCTCGCGAAGGAAGGCGCGGGTCTCTTGGAGCATGGAATCCTGAACCACTGGGTCGAAGGTGGGGAATTGGCGGCGGTCGGGGGTGGTGAAGCCGATCTCCTTCATATTGAGCCATTGGTCGCTGTAGCTGTTGATGAAGCGCTCGAATTTCGGGTTGGATAGCATGCGGTTGATTTGAGCGTCTAGAGTCTCGGGATCGCGCAGGCTGCCTTCGTTCGCCGCTTGCATAAGCGTCTCGTCCGGCATGCTCACCCATAAGGCGTAGCTGAGCCGGGAGGCCAGAGCGTAGTTATCCAGTTGACCGGGTTTTTCGATGAAAGTGAGGAATCGCGGGGAGCAGAGGATGGCCCGGTAGCCGGCGCGCAGCGCTTCCTCGAAGGAATCGCCTTCGGCGAGGGCGGCCTGAGCGATCTTCTTGTAGGGCGCCAGTTGCGCTTCGGTGGAGGGTCGCCGGAAGGCCCTGAGGGCGAAACGCGTCATGAGTTGGTCGAGCGCTGCGGTCGGGTTTTTTCTGGCAGTCTTGAGCCTTGTATCTCCGAACAGGTTTTTCCGTGCGGCATCGCGGTCGCCGTTGGGGTAGATGCGTTCGACGCGGATACCGCGATGGGCAATTCCTGAAAAACCGTTCTTTTCATTTGGCTCATCGTATTGAGCCGTGTCGGGCCGCCGGTTCTGATTGGGAGCTCTGCGGAGGGTCCGATCATTCGGCTTCAATAACAATCTATGTCCTTCCCGAATCCATGCTTTGTAGTGCAGGTCTCGCGGAGTCTTGATCGCTTCCACGATACCCGCATCGTAGAGTATCGGTTCGGCAGAGACCCCGGCGCCCGTTTGCAAGGTTCCCCATACGGTTCCCCCTGTGGCTGGGTTGACTGCTCGCGCATCGCGAAGCGTGATGCGGTACCAGCCGTCTTCCGGCGCTCGGAAACCGCGCATCCGTCCGTAGAATTGCATTCTATAAATGGGCCAGGAAATACTCTCGCCTTTTCGAGGTTCGGGGCCTCGGTAGTTGCGTCTCCCAATTCCCTCCGACAACTGATTGGGCGAAAAGCTTTCGACGTATTTGGCGTCCCCATTGAGAGCGCGATCGAATGCTTCGGCTAAGGCAAGGTCGGCAAGGTCCAGATATCGCGCCAGTAAATGGTAGGATAGTTGTTGGCCGGCGGAGACGGTTTCGAAGCCATGGGAGGCGGGATCTTCGGGCAAGAGTTCCTGCAGCGGTAGATCGATGCCGAGGAGGTCATGCAGGGTGTGTTCGTATTCTCGCCGGGTCAGGCGACGGCTGCGCACGCGGCCGTTTTCTTGAGCGTCTTTCCGGTCCGCGGTCAATAGGGGTTTCTTGAGGGCCGGGAGAAGCTCGGCCAGTTCGTCGGCCCCGGGACGACGTTTTTTGGCGGGCGGCATTTCGCCATTGCTGATACGCTCGTAGACGCGCTGCCAGGTGGCGAAGGTATTCGGGTCTTTCAGATTGAATTCCAAATCCCAGAGGTTGAGATCGGCTTTGCTTTCGGTGTCGTCGTGGCAATCTAGGCAATGCCGTTCCAGAAAGGCGTTCAAATGCTCAGGCGGCGCGGTGATATCGACCTCTGCTGAGGTCAGCAGGGCAGCCGACAAAAGCAGCATTCCGAATCCTGTATTTCGAATGGGGCGCATAATAAATTAGGCGAACGAGGGAGTTGAAGCGGAACATCGCTTCCGCGGGGCTTGGCGAAGTTCTACGGACCGAGGGCCTTGCGTCCTATTATGGAAATCGGCGCTCATTCGATCCTTTCTAAGATGACTTCGCGGACATCCATGATTTGGGAGCCAGGCATGCGGTCGGCAGACAGCGTGAAGGTGTCTACGCCTTTTTTTAGGTTCAGGTAGCCTAGCTCTAGAGTCGCCCAAGGCTTTTCGATTTCGCCAGAGCGAGGGGCTCGGTCGAGGTTGGGAAAGAGGTCGGGATCGAAGGCTTTGTCGACAGTCGCTTGTAGTGACTTTCCTCCGACGGAGATACGAACCTGCGAGCCGATATCTTTTTCGGGGCAAGTATATCTTATAGCGACGCGGAAGCGCCCGGACTCGACCACGTCGATGTCCCATTTGATGTCGTCCTTGGGGTCGACCCAATTGACGATCCAGTCGTGGTGGAAGCCTCGGCCGTGGAATTTGATGGCCCCGCTGAGTTTCGATTGGACGGCATGAAGGTGAGTAATGGGGAACTCGGGGTAGCCGCAAGGGATGAGGGATACGATTTCCCAGTTATCGGATACGTCCTCGAACCATTGGCGATAGGCGACTTGGTGGCGTTCGAATTGCTCGGGATTCGCTTTGCTGATGTCTTTCTTCTGTCCTGGATCGTTGATGAGGTCGAAGAGGGTTTCCTCTTGGTGGGTGTAGACGTAGCGGTAGCGTTTGCTGCGAGCGGTTCCGCTGCGCCGCTGTAGTTTTCCGCCGAAAAAGCGGTGAGCGAAGATCATGCGATCGTCGGGGGCGGTTTCTCCTTTGAGGAGGGAGTCTTTGAGGCTGAGTCCATCGAGTTTGAGCGTATCTGGAATTTCAATACCGCAAAGATCGGCGAGAGTAGGCATTAGGTCGATGTGCGCGGCGAGGCCGTCGATGATGGTGCGCGGCTTGATTTGGCCGGGCCATTTAACGAAGAGGGGGACGCGAACGCCGCCTTCATCGACGCGAGTTTTCCAGCCTTTCATTCCCGCGTTGTAGCGGTCGCGGGTTTGCGGGCCGTTGTCGGTCAGGAAGAGGATGATGGTGTTTTCGGAGAGTTCGAGTTCTTCGAGTCGCTTCACAAGGCGGCCGATGTTGTCGTCGATGTTTTCGACCATGCCGTAGAGAGTGGCGGTTTTGACGTCGAGTCCGCGGGCTTTGTATTTATCGTAGTAAGAGTCGGGAACTTGGTAGGGCGTGTGAGGCGCGTTGTAGGGTATGTAGCAGAAGAAGGGCTCGTCCTTTTTGTCTTCGATCCAATCGAGCGCTTTATCGGTGAGCGCGTCGGTAATGAAACCCTCGGTCTGAATCGTGCCGGCATTGTGCTCGAGGACGGCATCGAAGTAGTTGCCGACGTGGCCGGCGCAGAAGCCGATGAATTCGTCAAATCCTTGGCCGTTTGGATTGTAAGGGTAGTGTTCGCCGTTGTGCCATTTGCCGAAGAGGGAGGTAGCGTAGCCGTTTGCTTTAAAGAGTTCAGCGACGGTCACCTCTTCGGATCTCATGATCTCGTAGTTGTTGGATACGTTTACGGTCCCGGTACGAATGTGCTCGCGACCGGTGAGGACGCTAGCGCGCGTAGGGGCGCAGACGGGGGAGACGAAGAAATTCTCGAAGCGGGCCCCGTCGTCGGCGAGACGATCGAGATGAGGCGTATCTATTTTATCGTTACCGTGTGAACGAATATCGCCGTAGCCTTGATCATCGGTCAGGATGAGGATGACATTTGGACCCTGCGAGGCGATTGCGGCTGCGCTGCCTAGCAATGCGAGGAAGAGTAATCGGTGGAAAAAGGGCTTAAACATGTTTGGAATCTATCTCCGGCGATCTACGGGCCGGGACCGGATGTCTGTATGCAATATTGCAAGGGGCGAAACTGTGCCATGACATGATCATGCTAATCTGGAGGGATCTTTGGACATAGTTGGTTCTTTTTACTAAGGCCGCATTTCTTGATGATGGGTACTAGGTGGGAACGATGGTAAGATTGCTCTCACAAAGCCTTCTGTCTGATGCGCCGGGTTGAGAGATTGGAATTGTCCAAAAAGGGAAGCTCTGGAGAGCCCCTGAGCACCCTCAATTGAAAGGGGGCGTTCACCGGGCTTAATCGTATTCATGGATAGACGATGGCGGGTACTCTTCTTAGGAACTCCTTTCGATGGTCCATGACTTCGCGGTAGAGGCTCAGGATATGATGGAATTTCTCATCCAGGTTTTGGACCGTCTCTTCATCGTGACTTTTTTTGACTCTTTCAAAAAGGAGCGAGTTTGAGCGTTGAACGGTCCTTATGAGGTGGGGTCTGGGTTCGCCGTCGACGGTCCAAAAGCCGGGCTGACCCCTTTCGTAGGCTTTCTCCCAATGGGATTGGTCGAATAGGCAAGCGCACATATTGGCGCCGGTCACGTCGGGATCTACGGATATGCGTTCAGTTAAAAGGTCGTAGAGCAAGTGCCGATCGACGTGGTCGGGGACCGGGCCATGGGCGCCGCGCTGGACAAGATTGTGATTATTGTAGACGTTGCCGTAGGGTTGGTCGCTAATGATAGCGGGCTTATCGAGGGCTTCCACGATGGGACCAATTGGAAAGACTTCGCTCACATGTTGCGGCGCTAAAACGTCGATGTAGGGATCGATCCTACGCCAGATCTTCTCCGTATAGGTTGCCTCTTTCACATAGCAGCCAAGAATCATGTGATTGGTGTCGTGCTTGCGAATTTCAGTGAAGGCCAAGGCATGGACTTTTTCTACGATTTCGCCTAGCAAGGCTTCAGCGTCCTCAAAGATACGTTGCCCTTCGGGCGTATTGGGAATCTTGGCGCGCCCCGCCTTGCTCAAGGTGACCCAATTAGGATAGGAGATCATACCTTCGTTTTTCAGGGCTCGGAAGGATTCGAAGGCAGTTCCGTAGACCTGGTTCAATTTGCTGATGTTTCCATTATAGCGATCTTCGAGTACGGACATCAGCCGCGCGCGGCCGGGGCTGCCTTTTTTCTCCAGATGGTCATTGATCCACAACCAGTCGCGGTCGAAAGAACCGAAGCCGTAGTAATATCCGATTATCCAGGGATCATCCTTATTGGGAATCACATGCTGTTCGACTTCGCCTTGCACGAACTTCTTGTATTCATTACTGAATACATCAGGTCGTTTTTCTCCCGGTTCGAGTTCGACCGCGTGCTTGATGAGAGCCACGGGGTAGCCATACGGGATCTCGGCATCCTTGAATACTTTTTCCGCCAATCGCTTGTCTATAAAGCCTGAGCGGGCTCGTTCGGGACAGTAGGGGCCGCTCCACACGCAGTTGTAGCCCAGGTCCTTCATCCTCTTTACGGTATCCTTAAACCAGGCCTCTTGATCGCCGTTGTATACGAAAGTGACTGCGCCCTCGGTCCAGCCCGTTACGGGGTGACTCATGCCGATTCCCCAGAAGGCATTGCCTTCGGGAGTCACCAACCACCAGCGACCGTCAATCTTTTCGGTGTGGAAGAAACCGGTTTTCTCGCCCTTAATATCCATGAAGCCGCCATACTGATCGAGCTCTCCGGATTGAGCATTAATGGCGGCTGAGCCAAGTAGTGTCGCCAAGCTTAGCTTTGCGATACTGAAAAGCGGGTTAAAGTAATCTTTCATTTGATGTATCTGATAAGCGGATACGAAATTAGATGAGGGACCGAAGCGGTCCTCGCTACTGCATTTCTTCGATTCTTCGGGAACGTTTCCATTGCGCTAGTCGAGTTCGCGGATGTAGATGTTTTTCCAACGGACTTGAGCGCCGGGCCACCAGCGTTCTTGGCCTTGCGTGTCGTTGCGTCCATTATTGTGGACTTCCAGGGAGATATGTCCTCTGCCATTCGTCATTTCAGCGATGGCTTCCGCGTCGTAGTTTTCCCACTCAATCTCGGCCAAATCGATTACGGCGACTTTTAACCCATTGACCCACGTAGTGACGGTGGGGATACGTCCTTCGCAGCGTACTTTGAGGGTATTGAATTCGCCAACCTTCCATACTTTTAGGAAATCCTCTACGCTCGCTGCGTACTTGAGAAGCGAACGCGTTTCTTCTCTGAGTTCGGGTCGACCCTTGTTTGGATCGGCAGATATCACGCGAATCGGTACGCTGTTCTCGTCGACTTCCGCATCGATCGCGAACGACATGCCGTGAATGCCCGCGAGGCCATTGCCGTAGAAACCGCCGATCCCCCCTTGGGGACGGAAGTCGCAGAGGATTTGCAGACCAGGACTGCCACCGGGGAGAGTGCGGATCAGGAAGCCGGTGTCGGTTCTCCAGTCGGGCTTCATATCGATCGTAAGTTCGAAGTCGCCGAAGGTTTCTTCAGACACGAGATAGGCGCCGACGCCGCTCGCCGGAGGATCTTGTTCGCCGACGATGGCGCCGTCGACGACCGTCCACTTGCCTGTGTTCTGGCGAGCTTTCTGCATCCTGGGACTGTTGGGGTCGATGTTGAAGGGAGCTCCTGGGTATCTGGGAACGGGGAGGCGAGGCATAGGCTTCCAGCCGTTGAGAGTGCCGCCGTCGAATAGGCTGCGGAAACCGTGAGGGGGAGCGTTGTCTGAAACGGTGGGAGTTGCGACGCCTCGGAAGCTGTAGAGGTTGGAGCCGATGGATTGGAGCATGCCGGTCACCTCGGTATGGAACTTGCCGAGCGGATTCATAACGCCGGGCTTTTGAGTGCCATGCGGAGCGGTTTGCCAAGAGTCGATAACGCCGCAGATGTGCCAGCCGACGAAGTTAGGATGCTTGAACGCGCGCGCGGCGTATTCATACATCCATTGCGCTCTTTCAGCTTGATCCTTGGCCTGTGGATGCTGCGGGACGGGCATTTTGGGATCGCCAAAGGCTCCGAATCCTCCGTCGCCGTTGATGATTGGAAGCTTGGAAATAGTGGCGATGCGATTTTGGATATGATCTTGATAACCGTCTTTGCCGTAAAATTGGAAAAGGATCGCGTCCACGTAGTCTTTGGCGACGTCGATGGTGAGTTCCAGTTCCTCGATTTGGCGCATGTTGCCATTGAGCTTGTCGCCTAGGAAGAGGTGGTTGGGGTTGACGGCTCGGAATGCTCTGGAGGCGACTTCGTAGTACTTCGCCATGGCGAGCTTGTTGAAGGCGTTGTTGTCGGCGATCTCCTTTTCGTTTTCGAAATCGGTGCGTTCTCGCCAGTTTTGGGCTTTGGCGAGATCCGTCCAGCTGGAGAACTTCGTACTGTAGGTCCGATTGAAGTCTTTGATTTTTGAATACCGAGATTTCATAACCTCGATGTACTTCTGTTTGCCAGCGGAAGACGCGGGTAGGTTTCTGAGAGCCATCGCCCAAGTGGGGATACCGCGTCCTTGCATCGGCTTGGCCCAGCCTTCCGTGTGGACGGGAATGTCGGCCATGGCGAAGCCGATGATCATAGGATCGTCGACGTAGGGGGCGACTTGCTCTTGAGCGGCCTTGGCGCAGATTTCTTCGAAATTCGGAGAAAAGACATCCACGTAGTCTTTAGCCTTGGCGTTGAGGTGGAGGGAAATTTTTACGGGGATGTACTGCCTTATGTAGGGAAGCAGCGGATCACGTTCTAGAAGGATTCCATCTTCATTGTGGTAGGCCATGGTGTTGGCTCCCGAGGCAGTGACGACCTCGCGAGCGTGCTTATAGAAGGCCTCCCTCCATTTGGGCGACCAGGCATTACCGCCGAATTCCTTTTCCCAGTGCTCCTTATTGTAGTCCTTTACCCAAAGGTTGGAGTGGAAGTGATTGAGGCCAAAGGAAAGGAAGGCATTGTTTTCAGGAGTGACGAGCCACCATTGTCCGTCTTCGAAGCGCGTGCGGAAAAAGCCGGGATTTTCGAGGTCGAAGCCCTTTGACTTGTGCCCGCCGTAGGGGTCGAGGTGAGCCAGGGAAGCGGCCAAAGTGGGGAGGCCGAAGAGCCACGGTGCAATGAGGATGAAAGATGTAGTTAATATTCTCATACTGAGATTCGACCCTATGGCAGACAAAAGAGGGTCGTATGCTGATGCTGGGTTCCGCTTGGAGAACCTCTGACGAGTTAAATTGGAAATTTGCTTGTAGACGCGATCGTCGATTAGAATACGCGGTCAACGACCGCGTCTACAGTTTGGAAATTGAAGTTGCTTGGTTTTCAGTTGGCCGTTTCTAGGCTGCGCGTGGTTCCTGTCGGGATTGCGAATTTGTCGACTTCTGCGACGGGTCTTGGCTGTATGGATACGTAGAGGCTTGGAAGCTCAGTCCGCAGGGAATCCGTATCGAGGGCCGAGCCAGTAGACCTGGCGAAGAGGGAGAGGCAACGGTAGCATTGAACTGGTGGGAGTAGGAGCATTTATTCTCGATCTTAATCGAATGCGATAGTCAATTGGGCGTCTTCATCTAGGGTGGCTGAAATGCTCTTGGTTTTTGAACCGTAGGAAGCAGTGATCGTGTATTCGCCCTTGAAGCCGCGAGCAGTCGTTTTGCCGTTGGATTTCGTGGTCGCGATCAGGTCCGTATTAAATTCTTCGTCCATCGTGCGCATCCATTCCACTCCGCAAGGGAAGGGGGTGCCATCGTATTGGAAAAGAGCGAAAGGCTCTCTGCCGTTCGGCAGGTCCGAAAAGGTCCAGTGCCACATGCCTTCGACCGACGGGTGACTGAAGTAGATGGTCATCATCTCGTTGACGATTTGCACCTTTTCTTCGTCGGTATAGGTTTTGGCGGGTTTGTTGCGAACCTCGAATTCGGTAATATGCAGCGGGAGGTCGTAGCGCTCAAAGTTTTGCAGGCGATCGTATACAGTTTCTGGCGACAGGTAGCCGGAGTGGATGCGGGCTTGGAAGCCAATGCCTTCGATCGGCGCTCCTTCGGAAAGCATCTGATCGATTATCGCTCTGTATCTGGCAGGTCGATTTTGGGCATGCTTCAGTATCGCGGACAGAACTTGGAACTCATTGATGTAGAGCTTGACGTCCTCCCGACCATGCTTTTTGCGAACTTCATCAGCGAGTTTGAACCAGTGGGTGAAGCTGTGGCCTTCGACGAGGTTGTGAATGGCGAAATTGGACAGCGGCTCGTTCATCACGTCCCAGCATTCGACGTCCCACTTCGGCAAGGCGTAGTGGATGTGTCGTTCAGCCATCCGCAATAGCTGCTCCCCTTTCACTTTGTCGGGAAGGGAATTGTTATTATATACCTCTCTCATGTCTCCGGGCCACCACTTGGGATCGTCCCAAACGAGGAGGTGCCCTCGCATGTAGATATCGTTTTCCATGAACCATGGCCACATTTGCTCAGCCCTTTGTTCGTTGGCGTGGCCGACCCATTTCGGCTTTAGGGCGAGGCGGAACCCGGAAGCGTTGAAATAGCGTAGGAAGGTTTCCTTGTATGTATCCAAGTGAGGAGATACAGGCCACACTTCATTGATTACTGCTCCCCAGAGAAACTTATGACGATCCAGCTTTACGTGTACTTTCGCGTCTTTGACTGGCTTCCCCACTTTGTCGGTGACTTTGATCGACAGGTTGCTTTTGCGGATTTCATCAATTCGCTTGTTCGCTTTTAGTCGCCAGGCTTCAGATGATTTCTGGCTATTGCCGCTGCCCGAAGAGTATGCGACGTTAATCGAGAGCGCAAGTATGCTCCCTATAAGGAGAAACCTGCGGGTAAGTGAGGTCCTTGTTATCGAATTCATAGATGAATCTTTGTTATCTTAGGGATTCTATAATTTGCATATCGATAGACGATAATGGGTGCATTGGGCAGGCGTTATCCGGCCATTTCGAGGCCTCGCATGGTTCCGGTGGAGGAGGCGAATTTGTCGGTTTCGATACCCATTCTTTCGAGCATGGATACGTAGAGGTTGGGGAGCGGGTAGTTGCGTTCGGTATCGAAGACAAGGTGTTGGCCGTGCTCGAACCCGCCGCCCGCAAAGATTATTGGTAGATTCGTATTCTTGTGGGTTTGGGCATCTCCCAGATTAGAACCATACAGAACCATGGAGCTATCCAGCAAAGGCTGCCCGCCTTCTTTGAAATCTTTCAAGTCGGACAGGAGCCCATTCAGCAATTTCATATGACAAAGATCAATCCGCTTAAGCTGCTCCAGCTTGGCTTCCGATTTGCCGTGATGGGAGAGGCTGTGGTAGCCATCGCTGATCGCTTGACCATCGAATTCGATGGCGGGGGAGTTCAGACTATCCAACATCAGGCTGATCACGCGTGTAGAATCCGTCTGGATCGCCAGGCTTGAGAGTTGGTACATGAGTCTGGTCTTGTCCATGTAGAGCCGCGTGTCTTCGAAGTCGACCAGCGGTGGCGTGGAGACCTTTGGCTTTTCTTTGTATTCCCATTCTTTGGACGCGGCCATGCGTTTTTCGAGGTCGCGCACGCTGGTAAAGTACTGGTCGAGGCTTTCCTTGTCGCTCGCCCCCAAGTCGCTTTCTAGGCTCTTGGCCATTCCTGTAACCGTATCGAGGATACTTTGTCCCAACTCGATTTTGCGTACCTGGTTTTGCTTTTCCTTGGCTGAGCCTTCTAGAAACATCTGGCTGAAGACTCGGGATGCTTTTTCCTCGCTGGGAATCAAAACGCCGCCTGCGGTCCAGGATAGGCCGCGAATACCTTGGTAGACATTGACGCCCAGAGTTAAGGAAGGAATACGCGTGTGGTGTCCTATGTTCTCAGCCATGAACTGATCTAAGGATATGGTATTCCTAAAGCTTCCAGAACCAGGGTGAGGAGCCGCTGTCAAAAAACAGTTGTCCGCTGGGTGCCCCCCATCTACACCGAGGTGCGAGACGCCGCTAAACACGGTGAAGTCGTTTTTATGGGCGGATAGCTGTTGTAGGTAAGGAGATAGCTTATAGTCAGGCCCTGCATTTTCTGGGAAGAAATGCTGTGGAAGCACTCCCAAATTGTTGCAGATAGCGAGCATGCGTCGCGGCTTCTTGGTTACGTCTTTCCCTTTGGCAAACGCTGGAGTCATGGCGTCGAGGAGAGGTAGCGCCATACTGACCCCGAGTCCTTTTAGGACGGTTCTTCGCGATAGAGACTTCTTTGATCTGAGGTTAAAATTTTTCATATATAGAATCTCTGTCTTTATCTATTGAGGAATAAGTCGCTACTAACGATATGTTTGATGAGGTCGCGGAGTCCGTAGTCAGACGCGCGGCTTCGCTGTAATATTTTCGCTATGCTCTGGCGATCGGAGAAATGGACGGGAGCGCCGGTGGCGTAGGTCAATAGTTGCTCGGTGATATTCTCAGCGAGTTGCGTGTCCCTCTCGGTGAGCATCTTTTTTAAGTCGCGAACATCTGAGAAGGAATCTCCTCTATATAATTTCCCTGTAGCGTCCACCGGCAAGCCCTTGCGGAAGAGGAAGGGTTTGCCGTTATGTCCGATTCCCTTGGCTTTCGGACCCTCGCCATCTGCCGTGTTGCGGTAGAAGTCTCGCCAGGCTCCCATGACGTCGAAGTTCTCTAAGGCGAACCCGACCGGATCGATCTTTTGGTGACAGGAGTTACAGGATGTATCTGATCGGTGTAAGGCCAGTTGTTCTCTGATCGTCGTGGCGCCGCGAATATCAGGGTCAGGGACCTCAACGACAGGAGGGGGCGCCGCGTGATAGCCCAGCATGCGTTCCATGATCCAGGCTCCTCTTAATATAGGCGAGGTGAGCGTTCCGTTAGCAGTGACTTTTAGAACGCTGGCCTGGGTCATGAGTCCTCCTCGCGCATTGTTTTCGGGCAATGGGACCTTACGAAAATGGACCCCTGATACATTGGGAATATCGTAGTGCTTAGCTAGGCGCTCATTAATTATAAGGAAATCGGAGTCGACCAGATTCTTGGCGGAGAGATTGTTCTCGATCAGATGATAGAAGTACAGTTGGGTTTCCGTTTGCGCTAATTCTATTAAGTTATCATTGAGCTGATAATCGGGGTACAATTCTTCATCTGGAGTCGATGCATTCATATGACGCAGGTCCAGCCAGTAGTCGAGAAAGCTATCGCTAAATCGCCGCGAGCGAGGATCGTCGAGCAAACGATCTACTTGTTGATTCAACGTCTGGTGGTCCAATAAGTCGCCGGAGGAGGCGAGCTTGAGCAGCTGCGCGTCGGGCGGTGAATTCCAGAGGAAAAATGAAAGCCGTTCTGCGAGGGAGTGACTATCAAGTTCTCCCCTATTAGGCTTTATATAGAGGTAACCCGGCGAGACAAGAGTGGCCACATAGCCTGAAATCATAGCCGCTTTGAAGCTGTGGTTGTTCTTTAAAGCGCCTTTTACTAATTGAAGGATTGGCTGCACTTCGCTCTCTTGTACCGGTCTGCGGTAGGCCCTTTCCATAAAGCGACGCAGCAATGCCTCGGCATCTTTTTGGGGAGTTGGAGAGGATACTGATATGATATTCTTCTTCCGGTTTAGGTGCTCGGGCAAGACTTGACCGGCGTCGTTGGCAGGGTCGCCGGGATCGGCTTTTTCGATCACTTCGACGACGGTATCATCGATGGTCTCCGTGAGCGGTAAATCGGCAAAAAGCAGTTTGTGACCCGCGGTAGGCCATTGGTCGAAAATCGGGCCTTCCACTTCCATCCATTGGAAGGCGACGCCTGGCATGCCGTCGGCTTCTTGAAGCGGGTTTTTGGAGGTCCCTCTGGGCCTTACCAATCGGGTGGCGTCGGGGCGAATCGTTTCTCCCGCTTTTAGCCAAACATCGAGACTGTGTACGGTGGCGTCGGGTTCAAAGTCGAATTTCCCCAAAGGTCGTAATATACGTGGGGGCGAGTCGGCATAGATTGCTATTGGTTCATTGCGACGGCCCTTGGATACCTCGGAAAAATCGTTGTTCATCCAAACCGTATAGCCGGAGAAACGTAATATATAACGTCCTGATACTTCCGCTCGGAATTTGTTGAATTGTATTTCCGATGGCTCGTAAGTGCTCGTAAGCATCACCACGGCTTCGTCTTCGACCCGCTCGGGTTTTGACGCGCCCGGTAAATCTGGGATGATCCACTGTTCCGCGACTCTGTCGCGACCGCCGATAAGGTCAGGTTGCAGCTCCAGGCCGACAATGGGGAAAGTCAATCGAAGCGTTGGGGGCGCGATTTTGATGAAGCCTGGTTGTTGCCAGGTATAGTACTTCTCTTTGAACGTTTGCGGCGCTTTGACCGATGGTATGACAGCCTGATTAAGTGCCTGCTCGGCGGATTCCATAAAGCGGGCCATTTGCACATGCGAAATGTCTAGGGCCTTATTGAGTTTGTTGAATCCATGGGCGGTACCATCTTCAGGCAAGTTATCTCTGATTTCTAGATTGGGCAGAGAGAGTAGGTCGCGTAATGAATTTTCAAATTCATAGCGGTTTAAGCGTCTATTGCTAGCCCGACCATTTGTTTCCAGGCGTTCGTGTTCAGAGGCTTTGATGCTACCCGAAAGAGAATTCAAAAAAGTCTGCAGGTGTTCGCTGTCAGGACGTTTCTTCTTGGCCGGGGGCATTTCGTCAGACTGCGCGGCATCGAAAACATTTATCCAGCTTGCTCTGTTTTCGGGAGTAAGTGGCTCGAACAGCAGGGCATCAAGGTCGAGGTTGCCCTTCATCTCTACGTCGTCATGGCAGTCGATGCAGTGTTGTTCGATAAATTCGGGGATCGCGGTTGGCAAAGGTTCTGCGTTTCCGAAAAGGACGAGCGGTCCCGCCAATGAGGGGAGGGCAAGGCTCCGTTGAACTGTATCGAGAAAGGGAATACGGGGAGGTTTCTTGTGAGCTTCACAGACGCGTTCAGCGACCGCGTAAGGCTATGTTCGATCAGAATTCCTTGGCCATCCAAGCGGTGATGTCTTGGTTGGCTTGAGTCATGATATCGACGTGTTCGGTGTCGGGATTTTCGAGTTCGTCGAGGAGTCCGCGTCTGCGGGCTTTATTGCGTTGATAGGCGCCGCAGAGGTGGAAGCCGATGCAGCCCGGGTTTTTGTGGAGAGCGCGCAAGGTATCTGAATACCAGGGGCCGTTGTTGGGCTTGAACCCGTCGACCATTTTACCGCCGATTCCCGCGGCGTCTGCGAGGAGGACAGGCTTGCCGGTCTTCTTGTACCATTCATCAAGGTGCTTGATGGGATCGCGAAAGTCTTGGAAAGAAAGGACGTCGATGTAGGGGAGCGCGGGTTCCACGACTTCCATTGGAATGGGAGCGTTGGCTTCATAGCGGTCGCCGAGGATAAGGTGATGCTTGTCGTAGCGTCGGATCGCGTCGTGGGTAGTTTTATAATAAGCGTGAGCGAGTTCTCTGAGTTCTTTGCGACCGGCTTCGGACTTCAGTCGCTCTGGATCGAACATAGGTCCTTTCCACTGATTGAAGGGCCGATCGTGGGCCCAGGTCGGGCAGTCGCTGTAGAAGTAGCCTATGAGGTTAGGATCTTCGCTGAGTTCGCCGCAATGCGACCGGGTTGTGTAGTCGACCCATTCTTCCCAGTCTTTGCTGCGGAAGTCGTAATGAACCGTGTGCTTTTCCCATTGGTGCGATTCGGTAAAAGGGATGAGGTGGCAGTAGGGCATGTCGAGAGCCCGGTATTCGTCGACAGTGAAAGGACGGGAGTGTTGCCACCGAGGAACGGTGACTTCTTGGACCCAGCCTACCGTGTTGAAACCCCAGGATTTGAGGTTGGGAGCGACCGATTCTTCGATCCATTGGATCGCGCTGCCGCCGTACTTGTTTTTCCAGATGTGTATGTTTTCTGGATACCGAAGGCTGGCAGGGTCGATATGGTTGATGCCTAAGGTAAAGAAGGGTTTTCCTTCTGGCGTGATGAGCCACCAGTGGTCCTTCCGATTGTCTAAGGTGAAGAAGCCGGTGGGAGACGACTGAGTGGTTTTCTGTGTATTTGCGGCGGCGAGGTGGGATAGCGGAGTGAGAGCGGCCCCGGCCCCGGCAGCCAGGCTACCTTTGATGAAGTGTCTTCGATTTACTGGATTCATGTTTTTGAAGGGGTTAAAATGCTTAGTCTTTGCTGAGGACGAGGACTCTGAGTTGGTCCATGCCTTCGTTTGGGATGACGTTTACGTGAAGACCTAGGGTGGTCATATCTTGGGAAAGGGTGACTTCATCCGCGGACAATCCACCTCCTGTATCGTAGGCTGGGAGGTTACTTACCTGCTTGTAGTTATGGGGTTCTAGGCTACGGAAGGAGTAGGATGCGCTGGGGTAATCGACGCTGGCTAGGCCGACGAGCGCGTCGGTTGCGGCGAGTTGATCTGACTCGCAGATCAAGCCTAGAATGGGACGGTCGAATTTGATGACGCCGCGAATGATCTTCATTTCATCCGAGCGGAAGTGGAGGAGGAAGCTGTCTACCTTAGTACCGGCTGGGATGGTCTTACCTGTGGGACCGAAGAATCGGTATTTCCCCGGTTCAGTGAAGGTGACGACCGCGTCTTGTTCTAGCAGCACTCCTTCACTCTCGGGGATGACCTCGATTCGACTTTGCTCTGAAATCGTTTCGTATATGTCTTGGGTGGCGAAATCGTTTCGCACTTTGACGCTTCCCCGAAGCAAGCTGAGTCCCAGATTTTCGAAGCGGCGGTTTCCCAGGATTTGCTCTCTGGTGAAGAAGGGAATGTCTTGTAGGCGCAAGGCGTCTGCGCTCTCGAGGCGACGCGCTTGCCCTTCTTCTATCTTGATGCCAGTCTGAAGGATTTTTTCCGTATCGGAAGAAGCATTACGGCTATACACCTCAACGAGACCATCCATAACGTGTATGTCGGTCCGCCCGTCTGCGACGACATCCAGTCCGAATTCCGTTCCCAGGTCGACGATCTCGCTTTGCGGCGTGGTCACCGCGAAGCCGAGGGCATCTTCGGGAATATAGGCGACCATTTTCCCGGATAGCAGGTGCAGGTGATTGGCGCTTTTCAGGTTGAAGCGAGCCGGTCCGCGGAGGGTGATGCGGGCTCCCTCGTCGAATTTAAGATCGGCCGATCCCTGCTCGAGCGAATAGCTCCCAGGTGGGAGGCTGGAACCGGGGGCGGGGGCAGCGTCTTGCCAGACCGCATCGACGCTGGCGATGAGACGGGCGACCGTATCCGAAGATTGGTTACTGTTGCTGGCGGTGTTTTGCGCGTCTTCCTTTGGATTGAGAAAAGCGAAGGCCGTTATGAAAGCGATTGCGATCGCGGCCGCGCTGGCGATCATAGGCAGAGAGGGGAACCTCGCCAGAGGGGCTGTCACCCTCGGGGGTTCAGGTCTTATGATCTCGTTTTCAGTTTCCAGCGCTGAGTTGAAGACCTCGCCGGGGTAGATGGAGCAAAGGGCTTCGTGATTGTCGAGGATCTCGTGGTAGAGCGCGCGAGCGGCTTTTGAATCGAGAAGGAGTTCGTTGAGTCGCGCTTTCTCTTTTTGCGAAAGCGTTTGCTCCAACATTTTGGATACAAGATGCTCGAGCTCCTCAAGCGTATCGGGATCAGCGCTCATGTTGACCCTCCGTATTCAGATTGAGTCTGATGCAGGTCCCGAGCTTTTTGCGGATGCGAAGGAGCCGCATACCGATGGCGTCGATGGAATACTGGAGATTGCCGGCGAGCGCTTCTATGCTCAATCCATCGCGGTAGCGTTGCTGGATGAGTTCTCTCTCGTCCTGACGCAGGCGATTGAGGCAGCCTTTGAGGACGGGGATGCGTCGATCGACCGAGTCTGCTTCATCTGCTGAAGAACGATCGAGGAGGGCGTAGACGTCTTCGGTGAAAACAAGCCGGTTGCGGCCTTCATCCTTTCGCCAGGCCATGATTTGAAACTTGGCGATCGTGAAAGCCCAAGCGGTGAAGCTGGAACCTTTTTGAAATTCGTTCGCTTTGCGGCAGAGGACTAAATTGGTGCGCTGGAGGACTTCGAGCGTGTACTCTCGATCGGCCAGTCGCTTGAGTATGAAACCGTATAGACGTGGTTGAATGGAGGTGATCTCCATCGCCAGATCGCCGTTATTGGGCGACGGCTCATCGTTTTCCGGGGTAGTCATCTAAATGGTTAATAGACCCAGCGGGTTTTATCTAACGAGAATTTTAGAATTAGTTGGATTTTATCGAATTGCGGGGAGCTTTTGATTGCCGCGACGAGGATGATAAAGGCGGCTACCCGGAGGGTAGGGCTTGGATCGTTTTAGTGACCCGTTGGTTGGCGGCCGTCATTTTATCGACGTGTTCTGAGTCGGGGTTTTCCAGCTCGTCTAAGAGACCGTAACGGCGAGCTTTGTTGCGTTGGTAGGCGCCGCAGAGATGAAAGCCAACGCAGCCAGGATTATCGAAGAGTCCGGCAAGCGTTTCCGCGTACCAATCACCGTCGTTGGGCGTGAATTCGCCGGGTTTGGTTTGCCATTTGACGCGAGCGGAGTCGGCGAGAAGAACGGGCTTGCCGGTTTTCTGATACCAGCTGGCGAGCCGTTCAACGGGCTTATTGAAGTCCTGGAAGGACAGAACGTCGATGAAGGGCAGGGCTGCGCTTACCACTTCGTCAGCGATAGGCATGTTGTTCTCGTAGCGGTCGCCGAGAAGGAGATGATGCTTGTCGTAGCGACGAATGGCGTCGTGGATGGTCTTATAGTAGCCGTGGGCGAGTTCAGAGAGCTCTTTGCGGCCAGCTTCCGTATCCAACATCTTGGGATCGAAGATAGGGCCTCTCCACTTGTTTTGGCTGAGGTCGTGTATCCAGGCGGGGCAGTCGCTGTAGAAGTATCCGATTAGGTTGGGATCGTCTGCGAGTTCGGCGCAGTGAGAGCGGACGACGTAGTCGACCCATTCTTTCCATTCATCGCTGCGGAAGTCGTAGTGGACGGTGTGCTTCTCCCATTGGTGCGATTCGGTGAAGGGGAGCAGGTGGCAGTAGGGCATGTCGAGCGCCCGGTATTCGTCGACGGTGAAGGCTCGCGAATGGCGCCACTGGCGGACGGTGACTTCTTGGACCCAGCCGACTGAGTTGAAGCCCCAGGATTTGAGATTGGGAGCGACTGATTCTTCGATCCAGACTAGATTGCTTCCGCGATATTTATCCTGCCAGAGGTGGATGTTTTCCGGGTAGCGGAGCGTTGCGGGATCTATGTGGTTGAGACCGAGCGAGAAGAAGGGCTTTCCTTCGGGGGTGATGAGCCACCATCGGTTCTGGCGCTTTTCGAGCGTAAAGTAACCTTCAGGTTGAGTTTGAGTAGTGGGAGATTCCGAGGTCATGACATTTATTTGGAGCTGATATTATCAGTTGAGGGAAACTTATCATATGACATGATTTCGTCTCTAGACAAGTTATCCAATGCCATTGACAAAATGGCGTGTTGGAGGAGAGGTTTTTAGCATCTACCCTCTTCGAATAGTATTCGGTTTCCTTGCGATGCTGCCCCTCTGGCTTGGGGGAGAACTGCGCGCAGAGGAGTCGCCGGACGGGTCGCTTTCTTATCGAATCGCGCGGAATGTGAGGGGATCGATTCAGGAGAATGAGCGGACCTTGAAGCAGTTGAGGTCGAGGCGCGACCAGCTGGCTCCCTTGGCTCCGGGAAGACATGGCGAGAGCTTGGGCTTTCACAGCCGGTTTCAAGAAGACGTAGAGGATCCGCTGGAAATTTTGATTGATCTCGGACGTTTATGGTCGGTGGACCGCATTGCCTTCTTCCCGATTAGCACGGTGTTTCAAGGAGAGACGATCGGGGGTTATGGCTTTCCTCCGCGCTTTCAATTAGAAGCGTCGGAGAGCGCGAATTTCGGGAATGCAACTCTCGTTTATAAGTCCTCGGATGCGGATGAGAAAGCGCGCCCGGAATACCCGGTGCAAGTGCTTACGCCGGGCCTTTCGACGCGCTATTTGAAGCTGCAGGTGCTTGAGCATTGGAAACGCCCGGATGGACGCGTGTTGACGGCTTTGGGCGAAATCATGGTTTTATCAGGAAACCAGAATTTGTCGTTGGGCGCTTTCGTCGAGGCGGACTCGTTCACTTCTTTGCCTGATTGGAGCAGCGCGAGTCTAATGGACGGGCAGACGGATTTAGGCTTACCAGTGAGGCCTGAGCCGAGCGCGAGTAATGGATATCTGGCTCGTCCGGCGCCATCGCCGCAGTCGCCGAAGTGGGTGCAGGTTGAATTGAGCGAGGCGGCGCGGATCGATGAGGTGAGGTTGTTGCCAACTCAGCCTTTGGATGCTCCGAGTCAATATGGTCATGGGTTTCCGCGGCGTTTCAGGGTGCTCGCATCGAACGATCGTAATTTCAAGGACTACAGAGTGATTGCGGATCGAACGAAAGCGTGGTTCCCGAACCCCGGCGACAATCCCGTTATTCTTCCGGGCGATGGCCAGCCAGCGAGATACGTGCGGCTGGAAGCGGTGGAATTGTGGCACATTACAAATAATTCTTACTCGTTGGCTTTGTCCGAAATGCAGGTGTACGAATCCGGCGTGAATGTGGCGATGGGATCAAAGGTAAGGTATTATGATATAGGCGGCATCCGGGAGCCCTTCAGTCGCTATTGGAATGAGGCTTTTCTCGTGGATGGCTTCAGTAGTCAGAATCGTTTGATCGAGTTGGACGAGTGGCTCGATGATCTGGAGGAGAGAAAGGCGCTCGATCTTGAGATTGGCGAACTGGAGGCTGAAAACCAGAGGCTGGCTGAGAGCACCGTCGCGGGCTTGCTTGCTTCGAGTACGGCGACAGTTGGGACGTTGGCGATTTTGTTTGTATTCAATCTCGTGAGACGAAGGCGTATGCTTTTGGCGAAGCAGCGAGAACTCAGGGACCGTATATCGCGGGACCTGCATGACGACTTGGGGAGTCGCTTGGGTGGGATGCGATTGTTGAGCGAGAGTTTGCTGAGCGATCCGGATCTTGCGCCGGCAGTCCGCGAGGATATCGATATCATTTGCAGAGCGAGCGGGGAGGCGAATCATGCCATGCGAGATATCGTCTGGTTATTGGATAACAATGAATCTTCGCGAGCGAAATTGGTCGCCCACATGCGTCAGTTGGCTCCCTCCGGTTTGGGACACATGGAGCACGAGTTTCATTTCAATGAGGCGCCGGAGCAGTTGTTGGATTTCGAATTTCGAAGGCAGGTTCTATTTTCCTACAAGGAGTGTCTGACGAATGTGATTAAGCATGCGGATGCGAAGACGGTCTTTTGCAGCTTGGGGGGCGATGAAAAGCGCTTTACCTTTGAGGTGCGCGATGATGGTAAGGGTTTTAAGTTAGAGGACGCCAAGCTTGGACATGGTATTGGAAATCTAACGACAAGGGCGAATAGTATTGGCGGTTCGGTGCGAATAGAGAGTCAACTGGGGGAGGGAACTCAGGTGATTTTTGAGGCGCCCATTCGATTGAGAAGAAAGTAGAAAGGAATTTATAATGAAGGAAATTCAAGTTTGGCTGATTGAGGACAATGAAATTTATCGTCGCGGTTTAGCGAGAGCTTTGGATGCGGCGAATGGCGTGAATTGCGCGGGGAATTTCGACCGAGCAGAATGGGCTTTGAAGGCGATTGACGAGAGCGAATCGCCCGACGTCATCCTCTTGGATGTCGGTTTACCTGGAATGAACGGACTCGAGGCGCTGGAGGAGTTTCGCGAGCGGATCCCGAGCTGTAATGTGGTGATCCTGACTGTATTCAACGATCCTGACAAAATCTTCAAAGCGGTGTGCGCGGGGGCGAATGGGTACTTGTTGAAATCCGAAACTTCGGATTCGGTGGTGAAGGCGGTGCGGCAGGCGGCTGAAGGAGGAGCGCCGATGGATACTGCTGTGGCTCAGCGCGTCCTGGGTCTATTCGATCGTTTCGAAAAGACGGGCGTTGCGGGAGGCGAAGACTACGGTTTAAGTCCTCGCGAAAAAGAGGTGCTCAAGCAAATGGCAGACGGTATGCTGACCAAAGAGATCGCAGATGCATTGAGTATCAGCACGCACACCGTAACGAATCATATTAGGAGTTTGTATAATAAACTGCACGTTAACACGAATACCGGAGCGGTCGCGAAGGCGATTCGAGAGGGTTTGGTTTAGCAACGAGTACGCCCTTAGATTGGGGGTTGGTCTTTCAAGACGGGTTTGGGCATAAACTCCTCAGAAGCGGGCGACTGCGGGTTTCTGCGGCGACGTTTAAGGTTTTGGGATGATTCCTAGTAGCATGTTCGTGTCATTGCGGAGGAGGGGTTCGTCAGGCAAAATTAGCCTTCCTGATGAGACGACGAGCGATCCAGTTTAAAAGCCCCGAAACGATTGAACTTATAGAGCAGGAGATCGATCTTGAAGAACTGCAGCCTAAGCAGATTGCGGTGGAGTCAGTGACGAGCGTACTCAGTGCGGGTACTGAGCTGGCCGTTTTAGGTGGAAACGAATCTTGGGCGCCTCATCCGGCGATTCCGGGTTATGGCAATGTGGGCCGCGTGATCGCGCGAGGCAGCGAGGTGACCCAGTGCGAAGAAGGGGATTTGGTCTTTAGTTATGCAAGTCATGCATCGCATGCGTTGGCGAGCGGCTCGCAATTGATAGTGAAACTGCCCGAGGATATCGATCCGGTGAAGTTGGCGATGGCTCGAATAGCTCAGGTCGCATTTACGGCTCCCCGAGTAAGCAGTATCGAACTTGGGGATACGGTGGTTGTGCAGGGTTTGGGCCTGGTCGGGAATCTCGCCGCGCAGTTTTGCGCCTTGTCCGGCGCCAGGGTGATCGGCGTTGATGTGTCTGAAGCTCGACTTGAGATGGCTGCGGAATGCGGGATAGAGCACAGGGTCAATCCATTGAAGGAAGATCTTTTTCAGAAGGTGGAGGAAATCACTGAAGGCCGGATGTGCGAAACGGCTATCGAGGCGACGGGTAATCCCAGTCTGATAGCTCCCTTGAACAAGCTCCTCGGAAAAAACGGGGAGACGATTCTCTTGGGCACTCCGCGTGGGGATCTCAAAGAGGGTGGGGCGGATATCTTGAGGCAGATCCACCTCTGGGGGAGCGGTTGCGTCACGATGAAGGGCGCTCATGAATGGCGGTATCCGATTTATGATAGCGATGCCGGGAAGCATTCCTTGGAGCGGAATATTCGCATCTTTCTGGATCTGCTGCGAAACGGTAAACTGAAGGTCGACGCGCTGATCTCGCATGTCGAATCGCCTGAGAATTGCAGCCAAGTTTACGAGGCTCTCAGGAATCGCGATGAAAGCTACGGGGGCGTAGTCTGGGATTGGAGGAAGCTATGAGAGCGCTTTGTCGTTATTAATTTTCATACGTAGCAAGTCGTAGTTGGCTAAAAACTACGGCGGGTGCCCCTGAGGACTTTGCTAGTTGTTTGCTCAGGGGCACCTTACTTTACCCAATTTATCTACCCTTGACCTGCGGATGTTTCCCATAGTGGGTCTCCTATAAGAGCTGCAGAATATATAGGTAGTCGCTTTTGAAATTGTAGACGCGATCAACGATCGCATCTAAATTTAATCAGTAAGGAATAGTTGGGCACCCTCTTCGGAAAAAGAGTCGAATCAGAATTGTGTGAGAGCGGATATTCTCCTACGGTCTCATTCTAATGGAAATCGACCGGACATGCATCACGGGAGCCCTAGGGTATTTAGGTTTCAACTACTTGAGCCATATGGCTCGGATGGGTCGTCGGAGTCGGATCTATGCGCTTGATGTGAGAGAGCCCGATGAAGAGCAGAAAGAGCTAATCGAGAGATTGCGATGCGAGAACGAAAGTCGCCCCGAGGTAGTTTTTCTGAAGGCCGATCTGACGGGCTACGAAGAGGATTGGGCCGCTTGCATCGATGACTCGGAGAGTTTGATTCACTTTGCTGCGGTCAATCCGTTTCCGAGCCAAACTCCGATCCAGGCTTCGAAGAGCATGGATATTACTTTGAATGTGATGACGGCTGCGTTGCGGTCCGCTTCGATGAAGCGTTTTATCTTTGCCTCGTCTAATCATGTGATGGGTGGCTATAAAGATAGTCCTTTGGCGGATTCGATTGGGGTCGGCGGACTGACGACGTCTTTAGATCCGGCTCCGGGTACGCTTATTTGGGAGGCGGGACCGAATCAGAACTCGACGACTTATGCATGGACGAAGTTGATGGGGGAGCGTTTGTGTCAGAGTTGCGCGGCGACGGGTAGCGAGAGACTGTCGTTTGTTTCCGTTCGAATCGGAGCGTGCAAGCCGGGGCAAGGTTTTCCGGAGATGATCGCCGGGCGGATGAACAAGTTTAGCGCTGATAGGGAGGCGATGAGGGACCTGACTTGGATGCGGAGCTTTTGGTTATCGCAGCGGGACTTTCAGGGACTCTTCGATCGGGCTCAGGAGGCTGACTGCGATGGTTGGCCCAGCAGAGCGGTGATCGTGAATGGGATGAGCGCGAACTCTGGTATGAAGTGGAGTCTGGAAGAGGTAAGAGGTTTTTTGGGATACACTCCGGTGGATGACGTGAGCGAGCGAATTGGGTAAGGATGAAAGCGAATCCGACTGGCTTTGAGCGAGGAACCGTGGGAAATCGGGATTGTTGAGCGGGCAAAGCATCTTCGGCGGGCGACGAGGGTGTGCTCAGGAAGAACTTCTTTTGTTCAGTCAAGATCCATCAGGGGCTCAGCGGGATACGGTGTTGATGAGGAGGTTCTCACTCTTAGAATTGAGAGACTATGGGCGTTTGCCGTAGACCCCAGGCGAAAACTCGAAGAAAATGCCCCCCGCGAATAGGATCAGCTGGGAGCGAGGACTTTGTTTCGTAGGCTGATGTGATTAGCATCATCATGTCATTGTTGGGTCGACTCGATTCGGGCATACTTGCCGGGTTTTTCGGCGTAATGCCACCTCGCCTGGAGACATTAATAAATTAATTTATGACGACTGATCGAAGGAACTTTCTAAAGGCCTTTTCCGTGTCTCTTGCGGGAGCGCCGTTTTTGTTGGGACAGGTGAGGCCCTCTCTAGGGCCCTATCAGGTTTTAACTGATTTGGAGGCTGAGACGATTATCGCTTTGTGCGAGCAGCTGATTCCCGAAGACGAGTTTGGGGGAGCGACGGATGCCGGGGTGGTCTATTTTTTCGATAAGCAACTGGGACCACGTGGTCACTATCCCGACCAGTTAGACTATTATCGAGCGGAGCTTTCTGTTTTGAATACGTCTTGCGAGGAGCAGCTTGGGCTACGGTTCGCCGCATTGAAACAGGTGGATCAGTTGAGCTATTTGAAGACCCTTGAAGGAGGCGAGGTGGCGCACGCCAGTTGGACTTCAGCAATGCAACGCCGCTTTTTTAGAACGCTTTTAGACCATACGATGCAGGCCTACTATGGAGATCCGCGGCATGGAGGAAATAAGGATTACCTCAGCCATTTTATGATGAAGATCTAGGATAGGCGTAGCTAAACCAAATTTTGAATACATGAGTGCTAAGGATAAACATGTGGATGTCGTTGTTGTCGGCGCCGGCGCCGGTGGGGGCGTCGTGGCCAAGGAACTGGCGACAAACGGATTTCAAGTGGCTTTGCTGGAACGCGGCCGATGGGTGCGGTATGGAGTCGGTTCTAATGACGAAATGACTTCAATGCGGGGACCGATGAAACGGTCGATGGGTCCGGATTTAGAAAAAAACCCTCGCGTGCGAATCGAAGGCGAGGGAGCTGATATGAAGTCGTATCCAATGAATGGTTACAGTTCTCATATCGCGTCTTGCGTAGGTTCGGGCACGGTGAGCTACGGAGCAATGGCATGGCGTTTTATGGAGGAAGATTTCAAAATGGAATCGACCTACGGCAAGGTGGAAGGTTCGACCTTAGCGGATTGGCCGATCTCCTATGATGATCTAGAGCCCTATTACGAAAAGGCCGAATGGGAGATTGGGGTGTCGGGCGATGGCGATGAGAATCCTTTTTCGCCTCCGCGCAGGAAGGGCTACCCGATGCCGGCATTTGAGCAGAATGATGACGGTAAAGTCTTGGCGGAAGCGTGCAAGCGCTTGGGTCTCAATCCTTTTTCAATCCCAATGGCGAGGAATTCTGTGCCCTATAATGGGCGACCGGGCTGCATTCGCAATCGCACTTGCGCGGGTTATGCCTGCCCGGTGAGCGCCAAGAATGGGACGCACAATACGGTGATTCCTAAAGCGATCGCATCTGGAAACTGCGACTTGAGAGTCGGATGCCAGGTCGTTGAGGTGATGGTAGATGATGATGGGCATGCGCGCGGCGTTAGGTACTTTGATGCGGAGAATGTAGAGCGTATCCAGACGGCGGATATCGTTGTGGTGGCTTCGTCGGCGACTGAGACCGCTCGTCTCTTGTTGAACTCGAAGTCCAAGAAGTTTCCGGACGGAGCTGGCAACAATAACGATTGGGTAGGACGGAATCTACAGGGACATGCTTACACGGGGGCGAATGGCTTCTTCCCAGATGAAGTGCATCGTTTTTCAGGGCCGGGCGCGACCCTGGCGATCTGCGATTACAACCACCACAATCCAGGGATTATCGGGGGCGGATTGCTCGCGAATGAGTTTTATAAGCTCCCTTATCAGTTCTCGAAAATGAGACCGCCCAAGGCAGCTCGATGGGGATTGGAGCACAAGAAATTTCAGAGAGAGAATTTCCGAAAGTTCGCTCAGGTGCTGGGACCGATTCAAGAGATGCCAAATTTCCATTCGCGAGTCATCGCCTATGAAGGAAAAAAGGACTTTTGGGGAAGTCCGGTGGTTGGCCTGTCCGGGTCCCGTCATCCCTTAGACCGGAAGCATTGCAAATTCCTCGCCGAGAAGGCGGAAGAGATTCTGAAGGAAGCTGGAGCGACCACTACTTGGCAGAATGTGGGCGGTAGAGGCCAGGGCAGTGGCGTGCATCAAGTGGGCACTTGTCGCATGGGCGATGATCCGAGTATCTCGGTGACGAATCGCTACGGACAAGTTCACGATATCGACAATCTCTTCGTTGCCGACGGCAGCACCTTCCCGACCAATGCGGGTTTCAATCCTTCACTGACTATTTTGGCAGTGGGGTATTGGATCGGTGAATACATGGTGAATAAATATTCCTAGCGATAGGTAAGCTTCTTATTTCGCTTTGGCCTGCTGGGGTTGGGTTTCGGCTCAATCGCGAGGCTTTCGTTTAAGAAGAAGAAGGGTGCAAGGTTCGGGTTCGCCTGGAGCAGTCCGTTTGCTTGGGTTGCTTATGGGCCTCGTGCGGCGGTCGAGCCTTCCATTTCACGAAAGCGCGGGTGAAATTATGCGTTTAGGGGCAGGGGGCCGCGGCGCAGAAAGGTCGGGGTCGATGATTTGGCTACTGAAGTGAAAATTGGATTTTAAAGGGATCTCGCCGAAATTCATGAAATAGTTAGTAAGCGTACCCCTTGCTTATGAATATCCCGTTTTCTATTTCATTCGTTTGTTTACTCTCTATCAGCTTTTCATCGACCCTCGAAGGAGGAGAGCCGGATCTTAGGTTTTCCGCGAAGCTTTTAGCGATTGATGCCAACGAAGGCTCGGCGATTTTCGATGTAAATCGAGATGGGATTTTGGATATTGTGGCAGGACGGAATTGGTACGCAGGGCCGGATTACCTGCCAAGGGCTTTGAGGGCCATCGAGGATAATAGAGGCTATGTTCATTCCAACGGAGATTTTCCTTATGACGTAGATGCCGATGGCTGGGTCGATGTGATCTCAATGTCTTTCTTCACGTCGGAGGTTCATTGGTATCGAAATCCTGGAGACGAGACTTTGGATCGCGGATTGCTTTGGGAGAAACGCTTGCTGAAGGATACGGGGGCGGCCCGCAACGAAGCAGAGTTAATGCGAGATTTAGATGGAGATGGAATCCCGGAATTGATCGTTAACTCTTACTACAAGGAAAACGATTTTCTTGCCTGGAGGTTTACGACTGAGGAGCGAGAGGTGGTGGTGCAGCAGGGTCCGCGAATGAAAAAGGAACTGAAGGAAGTGCCGAGTTTGAGCAAGATTACGATCGGTTTAAAGAAGAACGGTCACGGACTGGGCGTTGGCGATCTGAACGGGGATGGAAGGGCGGATATCCTTTTCCGATCAGGATGGTTTGAGCAACCGAAGGAAGGCGTGGATGCGGGACCTTGGAAGCTGCATGAGGATTGGTCTTTGCACGCTTCGGTTCCGATGCTGGTGAGGGACATGAATGGCGATGGCCGTAACGATTTTATCTATGGTCTCGGTCATGACTATGGATTGTATTGGCGGGAGCAGCTGGAGCCGGCTGAGGATGGCACGCTGCAGTGGGAGGAGCATTTGATCGACGATAGTTTCTCTCAGCCTCACGTTCTCCATTGGGCGGACATCGATGGCGATGGCGAGGATGAGCTGATCACCGGAAAGCGGGTTTACGCTCACAACGGCAAGGATCCCGGGGGCAACGAAGAGCCGGTCTTGTATTACTATAACTGGGACAAGGACAAATTAAGCTTCGAACGTAAGACGATATTGAAAGGAAGCGCAGGTACGGGGCTCCAGATTAATACCGCCGATTTGAATGGAGACGGACGCTTGGATATCGCGGTAGCCGGCAAAAGCGGAACCTACGCGATTTTCAACGAAGGCGAGCGTTGAAGGCTCTATCGTAAGGAGCTAGCGGATACGACCGTGAGCTGCAGTTTTAGCTCTGAGTGAGCCCGCCGCTACGCGTTTCGCCGTCGAAATTCGTCTGGAGATACTTGCCGGTTTCAACGTGGAGGCCAGTCAGCCAACCGCCTCTGCCAGGGTCGGTGTCGATGCAGATCGCGTGGCCGAGGTTGAGGGGGACGTGCGACTTTTGCGCGGTATGTCCGCAGATCATGATCTTACCGGACATATGAGGTAAGGGCGTCCCGAATTTCTTGTGGATGAGAGTGAAGGGGAGCTGCTTCTCGAGGGGAACGTCATGCTCTAGGTTGGCATGGACGTAGATATGCGTGTCGGTTTCAAGATAGCTTTGGCACTTTCTGAGAAATTCCCAATGCGCCTCGGGCACGTCGTCAAATCCGTTCGGACCGTAGGATTCCAAAGTTTCTGGACCGCCCCAAACCTCCAGCCAGTGGGCTCGATCAGTAAGGTCCATTCGCGAGAGAAAGAACTTCTCTTCGTGGTTTCCGGAGAGGAAGGTGATGTTGAAACCCTGGGCTTGCAGCCCGATAAGGAAATCGATCACGCCTTTGGAATCGGGTCCGCGGTCGACGTAGTCGCCGACGAAAATGACGCGGTCGTCTATTTGCGGATCGAGCGTTTTCCAAAGTAGTTGAAGGGGGGCTAAGCAGCCGTGAATATCTCCGATAACGAGCGTTCTCATAGTGTGCGGCGGAGTTAGTAGGTTTTATATGATGCACGCAAATCGTTCTTTTACTGAACTTCAGTTGATTATGTGCGCTGTGATGGAAACCTAGCCGGGGTCGATTATCTGAACTGTAGGGCGGCTTTGAGGTGGAAGGATTGGTTCTCACTGCGTTTGAAGTTCCTCGGACTCATGCTTCGCATGCCCCATCTCCACTCGCGGGCTCGCTTCGTCGAACCTGAAGATCGGGTTTTACAAGGTATTGATAATGTAGATGCTTACGTGATCGAGGAGGGAGATCGGGCAGCGATAGACTCACTTATGAGTGTCTCTGGCGGACGCTTGCTTGCGTGTTTGATCGTAAGTGGGGCATCGCTCCCAACAGAGCTGAAGAAAACGATCAGGGCGTATTTGGAGAAGAGTGTTCCAGATTTGATGTCTTAGCAAAGAACGCGGGCGCTTATTGATTTTGCCAGCTTCAGGTTCAATCGCTGTTTGTGTCAGTCTTGCTTTCGTTTATCTGCGAATGGTCAATCTGAAAGCCGCGGTTCGTACCCTGCTCGTATATCGAAGGCTTCTACAGCACTCGCGGCATGCGTACCGCCATATGCATGAGCCAGCAGCAGAAAATTTGGGAGGTTCGCCGCTCCCCGAACTGCTCGACTCCCTTCCAATCATCCCTACGAAAAAACATAGAGAACAACAAAGCCAATCACGTATCGAATAACAGAGGACGTAAACTGTTCGCTTTTTAGAGGTCGGCACAACATTTTCTATTACGATTTCTTGGATGTGATAGGCTTCGCGGACGCAGTGGGTGCTTGATGTAAGATGATGCTGACAAGACCGCCCAAGCACCGGACAAATGTGGATAGCCTTCTTTCTATACGGGAAACTCGATTCGCACGATCGACAATTTTATCGTCTAATATTGCTAGAGAGCAGCCGTAAGCGATTACGCTCGGCTTTCGAGTTTGGGAGCTCGGTAATCTGGATGAGTTGATTGGGGCCCCTATGCCCAGGTTCTCTTTTGGATATGAATAGATTCTTTCGGAGCTAAAACAAATGCCATTTGCCTTCACGCTTAGGTAGATGCGCTCGAAATTGCTCGGATTGATTGGAATCTAGCGGTTGTTCGCTGTGAGCGCTGGCCGTCTGGATATTGGCCCGTTTTTTGCTGCCGCGTCCGTTGGAATGAACTCTAAAGATTACACCATGATTCTAGATCAGCCTGGGGCGCTGCAGGTGGCCAGGGTGTCTCGATCCGAAGGCAGCCTTAAGGTGAAGATTTGGCTGGAAACCAAGGAGTGGGCTAGGAACTCGGGATGGAAGACGCCGTTGTTCGGCTTCCGGCGATCCTACTTGGACAGGATGCTGGAGAACGAGAAGGACTTCCGCAAAGGCTCGCTGTTTTGCGAGATGCTTGTGCTTCTCAAGCTATTGAGAAGCCGAAGCCGCCATTAGTCGACTTTGGGACGGAGGTCGCCCGCTTCGCGGCATTCTCCGGTATTTTGAAAGGCGGTAGATGAAACTTGGCGATGCGGTCGAGATCTTCAGTTGTTCGAAGCGTAATTCGAAAGCGTCTCAACTACGTCTTTGATAAAGACCTTTTCCGTTTTTGCTTAGCATTGATCCTCGTCTGATTGATTTGAGCACTCAATCGCTGAACGGTCTAAATGCTCTTTTCCAGCCGAATGATTGAAATGGAAAGAGTATTCAGAGTTTAGATACATCGTGCGAACAGTGCCTGCGTTTAAAGGCTTCGCTTCAAGAAAGACCCGTGAGTGATTAGTACGGCTCTTTGAACATTGCTTGATCGATTGGGCATTTGAATGGCTGTCTTGCGAATCGTGGTATGTTGCTTTCGAGCGACCCTAGGGATAAGGGGTATTTTGTAGCGATCAGCGCGTTTTTGCGTTGCGT